>JBMOHI010000036.1:0-12297 GCA_049317925.1 Terrimicrobiaceae bacterium | reverse complement strand
CCGCCATGCGGAAGCTATTGCCGACATAGGTGTTGGGAAAAGTCACTCCGCCCGGCAGATCCGGTTGCGTCGCCGTGCGAAAGATTTTGTACGCCTCAATCGCCTTGCGGGATTTCTTGGCATAGGTTTGCTCCAGCAGGTTTTTATAATCCATGGCCAACTGGCTATCCACAGCCGCGCCGCGGATCGGACTTAGACCCCAAGCCTCGCGGTCCCACTCGTATTCGTAACCGTCCAGTTCACTGACACCATACGGACTCAGTCCGTATTGAAAAACCGTATTGCCGGTCTGCCAGGTGTTTGTGCCGCCCAGTGAGATGTTCATTGAAAGACCATTGTCCGAATTCATGGAATGCAACAGGTCAGCCGCCCGGCCGGCCCACCCGATGGTGGAGCGGCCTTCCGGATACGACGTCTGCCACTGCTCGATCTGGTCGGCGTGAGAATAAAGACCGAAGGGCACATTGATTCCGCTATCGTGCATCGCCTTAGTCATGCCCGGCTGGATGAGGGAGCCCACATTTGCCACAAAACACGCGTTTCCCGCCTCGTAGAGATCGCGCAGTCGCCCCATCGCGGGGTGAAGGCCAAACTGCCTACCAGCCGCTGCATTCAAGGTTGTGACCGGCAGAATCCCACCAAGCTCGCCGGCATTGGGCAGAGCCAGACCACCCGATGTGGCAGTCGCGTTGTACAGCCCTCCGCGAATGACCCGATACTCTTCGTAATGGGCGGAATCACGCGGCACCAGCATGTTGAAAGAATCATTTCCCCCGGCCAGAAACAGACATACCAGAGCCTTGTAGCCATCTCCGGTGGATTGGCCGGCCGCAGAGTTCATCAGGCGCAAATTCAGCAGTGTATTGATCAGGGCAATACTGCCGACGGCGGCGCAACTCGATTGCCCGATGAACTTTCGCCGGGTGATGCCTTGATCGGAAGGTTTTGTTGTCATTTCAAAATGCAGAATTCCGGGGACGTGGTGATGAGATAAATGGCGGTCTCAACCCGGGTCCTGAGATAATCGGATTCATACCCTTGCGGACCATGGGTATCCCGCGTGATGCGCTCGAGGGCCTCGCGGATGATGCGGTGTTGGGTTGTGGAGAGGTTTCCATAAGTGAGGAGGAGATCGAGCCGCTGGAGGAGCCGGTCCGGATCGGTGGCCAGGGCGATCTCCGCGGTGTAGTCCGGAATAACCAGATCGGTATCGTGGCGCGGGTCACTGGCAGCGTAATTGCTGCCCCAGATGTTCAGATCGCCCGGATGAAAGGTCGATGTCGGCCCGTTGTCCCATTCCCGCCATCCGATCACGGAACCGTAAAAGTAGTTCGCGTTGGAAAGGGCCGTAATATCGTTGGTGATCTGAAACTCCGGGCCAAACAAACCCTGCGCGGCGAGCACTCCAGGCGGCATGTAATCCGGCAGGTAGAAATTGAAGACACTCGGCGAGTTGAGCGGCCGTTGCGCGGTGGCGTTGTCCAAATAGCGAAGTTCGAACTTCCCGTTGGCCGCCCGCGCATTAAAGGCCTTGGCGAGATTGGCAATACGCAGATACGGCTCCCGTTGTTTTCCGAACTTGGTATCCGCCATCATCAACGGATCGCGCGCCTCGGGGTCCAGAAGGATGGCCTTGATGACCAAACGCATTTGCTGGGGGTTCGCTTTATTGGCGGTGAAAACACCGGCCACGCGCTGGATGTACCCCGGACTCGGATTGGACGTGACAAATCGCTGGATCAACTGCCGGCAGACAAAGGGTCCGGTGTTCGGATGCTGGAATAGATTGTCGATGGCATCGCTGATATCTTTTAGACCCCGCTGATTCGCCGGCAGGGTCACACCAGAGAGCAACGTCTTGGCACTCCGATCGTGATAGTATTCCGGAGTTGTGATCCAGGGCTGGCTCGACCGGTAAACCCAGCTCTCCAGATCCCACATCTCCATGTTCACGGCATAGTTCTCCTCCTCGGTCCAATAGTACCAGTCCGCCGTCCGGACCTCAGGAGAGGCATTCCCGCCGGATTTCTTCAGCGTGAGGCCGGTGAAAACCTTCGCGAAATTCCGGATCGTCGCGTTGTTGTATGTCGGAATCGGCTGTCCATCAGGCCCCGTCTTTTTGCTGCCGTCCGGATTCAGCTCCCACAGTCCGATCGAGAAAAGCTGCATGATCTCGCGGGCGTAGTTTTCATCGGGGAAAAGGTTGTCTTCCGGCTGTTCCCGGGCATTACGCAAATGGCTCAAATACGCTCCCATGCAGGGATGCAAGGTCACGTCGTAGAGAAAAGTCCGATAGCTGCCGAAGGCGTTCCTCAACAACATGTCGTAATAGTTGGCCATCGCGATGGGATAAGATCCAATCGCGTCCACCCGGTCCGAGATGACGGCGATCTGGCTCAAGGCAAAGGCCAAGCGCTGCCGCAACGGGTCGGCCGACGTTCCTGCTTTCAGGGCCTGATTCCACCAGGCCACGGAGTAATCGTGTCCGTAAGCCTGCGCATTGGGATCGCTCGGATTGTCGGCCGCAATCTGCTGGTCAATCGCGATCATGTCCGGCTGGTGATTATTGACCGGACGATTAAACTGATCGTCGATCCAGCCCTCGAAGCCGAGAGCCTGGACGCGGGCGATTTCCGTTGGATCGGGACCAAAGGCCGCCTGCACCAGAAATCGTGCGGCGGCTTTCTCAGACGGTTTGTCGCCGGCCGGGCGGGGCTTCAGCGTGATGGTCTGCTGGAACGGAGTTCCCCTGGTGTAGGATGCGGACGTTCCGGAACTTACGGTAATCGTGTGATTGGTGGCGAAGGTCGCACTATGGACCGGCGTGAATTCGAGCAGGACCTCGTTGGCACCAGCTGGAATGGTCACGGAACTTGAGGCATTGGTTAGATAATCGGTCCCTGGCACCGCCGTCGAAGTGATCGTAATCGGAACCGTTAGTGCGTCCAGGCCTCCGGTTCGACGAATGGCTACCACCGCCGCGTCCGGCCACCCCACTGTCATCTCAGTCTCCACCGCTGCGACATTCACCACATTTGGGAGGGTCATCCCTTCACGAATCCGATTGTAGTCCGCCGAACGGTAGGGACCGGTTTCCCAAGTGGGGGTGGCCTTCCAAAAATAGCGGTCTGTCGCCGCATTGAAGGGATCGAAGCCCAACTCCAATTCCTCCCAGTCAAAGACCCCGTCCGAATCACTATCCTTGTTCCCGGTTCGCACGCGGAAAAATGCCGTTGGCCTCCCCGCGAGCGGAACCTCGACTTCGAACTGGTCACCCGTCCCGGTTTCCGTGGTCAGAACCTGCCAGGAGGTGCCGCTGAGAGTCGGGGAAAACTCGACTTCGTAAAGCTTCCCCGGCAGGGATGGCCACCCCACGATGGCCGCGCCCGCCTCGGTAATCGAAAGCGACTGAGTCGGGAAAGACCGCGGATTCAGCGGATTTGTGCCGGCCTCACTCTCCGCCTTGTTGGAAAACGAGTCCCCGTCCGAATCTCCGGTGGCCGGCAGGTTCCTGGCTCCATGAACCATTTCCCAGACGTCGCTCTGCTGGTTGTTGTTTTCGTCGATTCCCGCCAGAAGAGCCAATCGCGCACCAAACAGCACAACAACACTCAGGAGACCGACTCGGACCGGGAGGTTTGGAGGGAAAGCCGTCATGACAAGCTCACGCAACATTGTTGCGTAACCGACCTTAGGCCGGGATTCCGCTCTGTCAAGTGCCCCGTAGCATCAAGGCGAGAAACGCCCTTCAATCAGAAACCGTTTCTTCGGGAAAATGCCGTTTTGAGATCTTGGCCAGCTCTTCACTTCCGCTGCAGCCGCCACGGGAGACCGCACAAAGCGGCAGAATGATGGCTTGGTGCCAGGGATGAAGTCAGCGGGGCGGCGTGATCCTTTTGTCGCGGTCGGATCGAACGGCCGTCAGGGCGTTGAGCGGATTTCAAACGTTCCGTAGAACGGCCAGAAGCCACTCATGGAATTATAATCCTTCGCCGTAAACCAGCCCTGCGTGGGTGTCCTGAATTTCAGGGAGACGGTGAGAACGAGGTTCAAGCCTGAAGTCATTGCAAACGAAACAGGTCGCAGCGCGGATGGGACATCTCGCCAAAGGAAATGCGGCTCCGTGGAAGCCAGCAAATACTGGACTCCGAATCGAGATTTGTGGCAGCGAGATGGATTCCGGATGGCGGAAGACCTCCGGGCGATCTCACCCGACCACCCTTTCCGATGAAATAGCTGTTCAGTTTGTTGTCGCGGATGATAATCGATGCAGAATGCGAGCGGCGGTCGCCTGCATCCACGTTTACTTCACTTATGAAAAAACTCCTCTTCGCATTCGCTCTGCCATTCGCACTCTTCGCCACTGGGGCCTTGGCTGCCACCTTCACGGTGACAAATACCAACAACTCAGGCACGGGTTCTCTCCGGAACGCGATTTCGTCCGCCAACACAAACAAAGGCAGCACGGTCGCCTTTTCCACCAGCGGAACCATTGTTCTTTCCAGTCCGCTCCCGAGTATCCTGCGCACAACAACCATTGACGGAACTACCGCACCCGGTTTTTCGGGAACACCTACCGTGCTGGTCAATTTTAATGGCAACTCGGGTTTCGTTGTGGACCAAACCGCCCCGGGCTCCGCGATCAAGTCGCTCTCGCTGGTCAACTCCGGCGGTGCCGGCATAACCCTGATGGCTTCAAAAGTCACGATAGCCGGCAATTACATCGGGGTTCAGCCCGATGGGACGGTCAACGGAAACCGCGGCGACGGCATTTACATTCTCCCGCCCTCGAATGAGAATCTCATCGGCAACTCCAATCCGGCGGCCTCCATCGAATATTTTGACACGTCGAATCCCCTCGATTTCACGGTTCAGCCGGTAAGCGCCTGGCAGGGAATCCGCAACTCCGGAACCACCTCCGGGGAATACCTGATTTGCGGCTCGTCCGGCACCGCGGGACTGCTTTATGTCGGCCCAATCGAAGGCGGGGGCGCGAGTTATCGTGTCCAATATCCTGGTGCCACCACCATTGCCACCAGTGTCTATGGACCCGACAATCTCCCCGGGGGCGGAGTTCGTCTGGTCGGCATCTATCGAAAGAGCAATACCATGGCCTACAATTACGGATTCGTCTGGGAGGGTACCGTGGGGCAATTGCCGTCCGGGGGAACCTTCCGCACGATTGATTATCCAGGGGCGACCTACCAATACACGCACAGTTCCATGGGGGAACTGGCCGTGGGGAATGCAGATGGACCGATCAAAATCGGAAATGTCTCCCTGCCGGTTGGGGCGGGGAAGGCCTACATCTATAATTTGACGACGAATACGTTTATTTCGAATGTCGTCTTCCCGAATTCCCGCAGCAACACGGCGTATGGCATCTGGCATAACGGGCAGAGCAAGTACACGATTTGCGGCGGGTACAGTCCGGTGACGACGGACAATCTGCAAGATCAACGGCGGCCGCTCACTTTGGGCAAGGCATTCTTGGTAGATTACGATTCCTCCACGGACACATTTTCAAACTGGAAATCCTTCGACTATCCGAATGGGCCGGCCGGGGTCAACTTTGTCACCCATTTCGAGGGGATCAGCAGCACAGAACCCGGGGTGTATTCCTTGGTCGCCGATTCGGTCCAGGCCGGCAGCACCAATGCCGCGCAGGGATCCTGGGTCACGGTCACCCGCAACTCGAATGGCACCTTCGACCGAGGGACCTGGGTGGATTTGAATTATCCCGCGACGCCGGACAGCATCACCAGCGCCAACTCGGTCTACGGCAACCAGGTCGTTGGCGTCGTGATTGGGCCCTCAGCGTTTTCGTATCAAGCGACCCTGGATCTTGGCTTTCAGTTATCCAATGTGATCAGTGGCAACGGGGGGAATGGCATCACCGTGGTCGGGTCCCGCGGCAATGTGATTGCGATGAATTATATCGGCACCGATCCAGCCGGGAGCACAAATCCCGCCTATGGCAATCGGCGGAATGGCATCACGCTGGCCCGGAAATCGGTCGGAAACCTCATCGGCGGACGCGCGGCCGGGGTGAATAATCCAACCGGCAGCAAGAATCCCGCCAATGCCGTGTTCCAGCGCCCCCTGCAAGGAAACCTGATTTCTGGAAATTTGGGCCACGGTGTTTGGCTTATTGATGAGTCGTCTTACAACACACTGAGTGGCAACTTTATTGGCACGGATTTCACCGGTACCAGCGCCCTGGCTAACCAAAAAGATGGGGTAGCCTTGGATACCACCAACAACAATACGCTGGCAGGTTGCACCACACCGCAGAACCCTTTCGTGTTTTACAATGTGATCGCCGGAAACGTTGGCCACGGGGTCAGTGTCAGAGATTCGATCCAGACGACCATCCAGGGCAACTTCCTTGGCATGGGGGCGGACAACGCCACATCGGTGCCTAATGGAGGCAATGGACTTCTCGTGGCCGGCAGCTCGCGGCAGGTGCAGGTTGGAGGCGTCATTCCCTTGGGCAACGTGATTGCGGGAAATTCCCAGAACGGCATTGAGGTCCGCGACAGGGTCAAAAACTTCATCTCCTTTAACTCATTTACCGGTATTGCCGCGTTCCAGGAATTTGCCTCTCCCAATGGCGCTAACGGTGTTCTTATCACCTCGACCGGCGGCAACAACACGATCCGGACCTGCATTGTTTCGGGCAATCTCGGCAATGGCATCGAAATCGGTGGGAATGCCACCGGCGTGGAGATTACCGATACCTCCGTGGGGACCAATACCACCATCTCCGGCACAATTCCCAATCAGGGCAACGGCATCGTAATCCGCGGCACAGCCCATAAGAATGCCATCGGGGGATTTCAACCATCGGTGGAACCCCGCGTCTTCGTTGCCGGCAACATGAAGCACGGGATCGTCGTGATGGAGTCGGCCAACAGCAACACGATTTTCAATACCACGGTGGGTGAGGGAGCGGGTCAGGGTGCGGCGATCCCGAATGGCCTCGGCGGCATTTTGCTCGATGCGGGAAGCAGCGCCACCACGATCGGGGGAAACCCGGCTGCTTTTCAGGTTGGAATTCTCTCCAATACCGGCCCCGGCCTCTCGATCATTTCCTCGCGAAGGAACCGGGTGATCAAAAGTCTCATTGAGGACAACTCTCTGGTGGGCGTCCGTGCCGTCGGGAACTGCGCGGGCAGTTATCTTAAAGGCAACACCATTCAGAACAATGGCGCCGGTGGAACCAATAACCTTGATCTCGCCGGTTCGGTCGGAGTTGTCGTTCAGCCCTGATCGCAAGCGGGTGGCGACTCCAGCGGCAGAAGGATCGGGCATTCGGCTCCCGTCGATTCTGACCCGCCCCGCGACCCTGCTGGTTTTTCTTGCCGGTCTCCTCTCCGTGCAGGCCGGTGCGGAGGCTTTTCCGCCCTCCAAGACGTGGGTCTTTGTCGCCGGATTACTGGAATGGGAAGATGCGGATAACTTCGAGAGTTTTCCCCAGGAGAACCGTCAGGATGCGCGGTTGGTCGAGTTTTTCCAAGAGAAGGGAGTTCCCTCCGGCCAGTTGGTTTATCTCCGCGATAAGGCCGCGACGTTGCAGCGGGTGAGGACGGAGTTTCAAAAGTTTGTCGAGAGGATCCCCGGAGACGGCGTGCTTTTGTTTTATTACTGCGGACACGGCTATCAGGACGACGATTCGGGAAAGACTCTCTTTGCGCCTTGGGACGCCACGGAAAAAGGAGGGTGGGGAATGGCAGACGTCGCCGACGTTGTCTTTGATTCGTTCAAGGGAAAGCGCGCTTTGCTGCTGGCCGATTGCTGTCAGTCCGGCGGGTTGGTCCGGCAGGTGCAAAAGAGAAATCAAGAGGTGCCCACTCCCCGCATCGCGGCGGTCAGTTCGTCCTCCGCCCGGGAAGGCTCGACCGGGAATTGGACGTTCACCGAATCGTTCCTCGATTCCTTGGAGGGCAAGCCCTGGGTCGACCGTGCTGCCGACGGCGAGGCGACCTTGCGTGATTTTGCGGCCAACGCGGTGGAGGAGATGCGGGTTTTCGAGAGTCAGCGTGCGGTCTCGGAGATTCCGGAAACCTGGCCCGGAGACGCCGTTCTTTCCACCCTTCAAGGTGCGAGAAGAGATCGGGTTGGTGAACGGGTGGAAGCGCTGGCGGAGGGAGAGTATTGGCCCGGAAGAATCCTTGATGCGCGGAAAGGAGAGTTCCTCGTTCGCTACGTGGGATATTTCGCCGAGGACGATCAGTGGCATCCCGCGAAGGAGCTTCGTCCCATCGACACCAGAAAACGCCTGTCCGTTGGAACGGCGGTGGACGTAAAATGGAAGGGGAAGTGGTACCCCGGAAGGGTTCTCGACGACGACGGGGGCGCCTACTTTGTTTCATACGATGGCTACGATTCGACCTGGAATGAGTGGGCCGCGCCGGGCCGGGTGCGGCCGCGGTGAGCAGGATGTTGCCTCACGCTTGGTCCCGTTCCACCGCCAGGGCAATGCCCATGCCGCCGCCGATGCAAAGGGTGGCAATGCCGCGGCGGAGATTTTTCTCCTGAAGATCGTGCAGCAGACTGACCAGGACCCTTGCTCCGCTGCAACCAATGGGGTGGCCCAAGGCGATGGCACCTCCGCGCGGATTCACTTTCTCCCGATCGAGCCCGAGCTGGCGGATGCAGCCCAGGGTCTGGGCGGCAAATGCTTCGTTTAGCTCGATCGTGTCGACTTCGGCCAAACTCCAGCCGACTTCCCGCAGCAGCCGCTTCACGGCTTCAACCGGGCCGAGGCCCATCAGGGCGGGATCGCACCCGCAAATTGTGCTGCCGACAATTCTGGCGAGGGGTTTCCAATCGTTCTTGGCCGTTGCGGATGCCGAGGCCAGAAACAACACGGCCGCTCCGTCGTTGATGCCGGAGGAATTTCCTGCGGTCACGCTCCCGTCTTTGCGGAAGGCGGGTTTCAGCGTGGCCAGCTTTTCGATGGTGGTGTCCGGGCGGATGTGTTCGTCGCGCTCCTGCAAGCCCTCGCGGGTTTTAATCGGGGTGATCTCCGATCCGAAATTTGCTGCCGCGGCACGCCGGTGGCTTTCGGCGGCGTAGGCGTCCTGGTCCTCACGGGAAATGGCGAGGGAGTCGGCGATGCGCTCGGCCGTTTCGCCCATGGGGATGTGGAGGGTTGGATCTGTCAGTCCGTCGGAGACCACCGCGTCGTGCAGGGCCGCGTCGCCGTATTTCGCACCCCAGCGCTGGGAAGTGGCATAGAAGGGAGCCTGGCTCATGGATTCCATGCCGGCGGCCATGCCGGCGGAAACTTCTCCGAGTTCGATGGCGGCGGCAATGTCAGCGACCGCCTTGAGGCCCGAGCCACAAACAATGTTAACGGTGAAAGCCGGAACGTCCTGCCGGATTCCTGCGGCGAGCGCGAGCTGACGGGCAGGGTTCATCCCGGCGGCGGCTTGGAGCACCTGTCCGGCCACGACAAGCTCCGTGGCTTCCATCATGGTCGAATCGAGGGTGGATGCTGTGACCTGGCGGGCGATTTCGACGGCAGTGAGTCCCTTGAGTCCTCCGCCGAATCGGCCGATGGGCGAACGCTTTGCCGCAACGAGATAGATGGGTTTCTGATATTTCATTTTACTTGAGAAAGCATTCTGCAGGCATGGCCGTGGGCCCGGAACAGAGCGGACGGAAGGGCATGAGCCCGGCCACCTGCGTCTCGAAATCAATCCCGTCAGCCAGCTCTGTCAACTCCAGGCCCATGGGTGTGAGGCGGAAAACGGCCCGTTCCGTGACATAGAGGATATCTTGTTTTCTCTCCAAGGCTCCCTTGGCGTCGAAGGTGATTTGCTCCACCCGCTCGACAAATTTGCAATGCTTCCCTTCCTGGCGGATGATCAGGCGTCCGTCTTTGGTGTCCACCTCGAGTCCGCCGGCCGTGAACGAACAGCAGAAGATCACCTTGCGCGCGGTTTGCGAAATGTTGAGAAAGCCGCCGACACCGGCAAAACGTCCTCCCACGCGATGCACGCAGACATTGCCCGCCGCATCGATCTCCACCGCGCCCAGCGCAGCCACATCGAGTCCGCCGCCGTCGTAGTAATCAAACTGCGAAGGCTGATCAATGATCGCTTCGGGATAGCTGCTGCACCCGAAGCTCAGTCCTCCGGCCGGCGTGCCGCCGATGGGTCCGCTTTCCACTGTGAGTGTGAACGAGTCGAGTTTTCCCTCCTCGGCCGCCACGGCTCCAATGGCTTCGGGCATGCCGATGCCGAGATTCACCACCGCCCCGGCCGGGATCTCCCGCAGGGCGCGGCGTCCGACGATCTTGCGTTCAGAGAATTCCATGGCCGCGGGCACGACCCGGATCGCCCCGGCGGATTCGGTGTAACTCGCGTTGTAGGGTTCGGCAAAAGTCTGCCACTGCTCGCGCTGATCGGCGTTGGCCAACACGATGGCATCAACCAGGATTCCCGGCACGCGCACGGATTTCGGATCGGCGATGCGGTCCACGATTTCGGACACCTGCGCGATAACGATGCCGCCGTGGTTCTTCGCCGCCTGCGCGATGGGCAGGCCCTCGCCGATGAGGCCTTCCCGCGAGACCGCGATGTTTCCGCGCCGGTCCGCCGTCGTGCCCCGAATGAGTCCCACCGTGACGGGAAAGCCATGATACCAGAGCCAGTCTTCGCCTTCGAGTTGAATGCGGCTCACCAACTGCTCGGTCGTGCGGGCATTCATGCGCCCGCCCGTTTGCAGCGGATCAATGAAGGTGTTGAGCCCGATCTTGGTGAAAACGCCCGGACGTTTGGCCGCGATCTCGCGCAGCAACGTGCAGACCACGCCTTGGGGAAGGTTATACGCTTCGATGCGGTTTTCTAAAGCCATGCGTCCCAATCGCGGAGCTAGATTCCAATGTCCGCCGACCACCCGCCGCACCAGGCCCTCGTGTGCGAGGTGATTCAGTCCGCGGCTCTCGCGGTCACCCTGACCGGCGGCATACACTAGCGTGAGGTCCCGGGGCTGGCCGGTCTCGAGGAAATACTTCTCCAGTTCCGCCGTGAGCAACTCCGGATGGAGCGATCCGATGAATCCTCCCACCGCCACGGTGGCGCCGCTGGGAATGAGAGCGATGGCCTCGCGCGCGGAGAGGATGCGCGCCGGGGCTCTCATCCGCGCCAGCCTCCGTTCACCTCAAGGGTTTGTCCCGTGATGTAAGCGGCCAGCGGCGAACACAAAAATAATGCCGCGTCGGCGATTTCCTCTGCTTGGCCGAAACGGTTCAGCGGCACATTTTTCACCATCTCCGCCCGCACCTCGGCCGGAATGCTGGCAGCCATGCTTGTCTCGATCACTCCCGGAGCGATGGAATTCGCCCGGATGCCGCGCTTGGCCACTTCGCGGCTCAACACTCGCATCATGGACATTACGCCCGACTTCGCCGCGGCGTAATTCGACTGACCGAAAAATCCCATGATGCCGGCGATGCTGCCCAGACTCACGATTGCGCCGCCATTGTGCATGATGGCCAATCCGAATTTGCAGCAGTAGAAGACCCCGGAGAGATTCACATCGATCACGCTCTGCCATTCCTCGATGGACATACGCGAGATGGTGCGGTCGCGCAGGATGGCGGCGTTGTTGATGAGAAAATCGATTCCGCCATGCTGGGTGGCGATTTGCTGCATCATGGCTTCGACCTGATCCGCCTTGCCCACATCGGCGGCGACCACGTGGGCGTTGCCGCCGAGTTCCGCCGCCACGGCCTCTGCATCCTTCTGCGTTTGCGGAAAACCCGGATGGTTGATTAACACCGTGGCTCCCGCCTGATGAAAGCGGCGGGCCATGGTGGCTCCGATTCCTTGCGATGCTCCGGTGATAAGGGCAACTTTTCCTGTCAGATCAATTGTGATGGGCATGGAGGGGAAGGGGGAAAAGACGGTTGAGAGAAGAGCTGATTAAGAGGAGCGCGGAAGGGGCTGGAAGTGGCCGCTCCGATCGCTCACTTGGCCAATACGACCGCTTCGTAGGGGAGCCAAAAGTCGGTATCGGCGAGGCTGATGAGGAGGTTGGGTTGGGATTTGGCGGCGGCCTCGATTTCGCTCCAGCTCTTGGGTCCGATGGCATTGCCGTCGCTGGCGATGAACCACTTCGCCCCTGGGTTTGTGCGGACGATGCCGGCCCATTGCAGGGTCATGGTGAGGGCATTGTCGATTTCGCGCTCGTCGATCTGCTTGTTTTCGTCGGAGTCGAAGGCGACGAGGAGGGATTTGTGGCTTTGCAGCCAGGACCGGACTTTTTGCGGGGTGGATTCCGAGG
>JBMOHI010000035.1:0-12354 GCA_049317925.1 Terrimicrobiaceae bacterium | reverse complement strand
CGAGGATATCTGGGTCGAAGACGCCGTGACGGGACGCTTTCCCCGGCCTCTCGCCGCGACTCCCTGACAGCGGACTTGAGACAGCAGTCCCGGGTAAAGCCTCCTGCGGTGCGGTGTAAAGTCCCCGGCCATCAGGACCAGTTTTCCACCGTCAATCCGGACACCCGGCGGGCGTCACTGGAAAAGTGAAGGTCTGCGGGAGCGCGAAACGAATCGTCCTCAATGCAGCCATAAAACACGTCCAAGGAGCCTTTGCCGCGCTCACCCGCAGCGTCTTCCTGAACCGCTGCTGCTTCCACCGCTTTCTGGGTCGCAGCGTTAACAGAGATGGTCAATCGAGCCACAAAACAAACGTAGCCGAGAGCCGGTGACTGGCAATTTCGCGGAGAAAATGAAAAGTAAGCTGTAATCTTGCCTTACTTTTATATTTTTGTAAGATCTTTCCATGAAGTTGGAGAAAAAATCGGACACCATCACCTTTACCACCAAGGGACAGGTGGTGATTCCGCGCTGGCTTCGCACTCAGTTTGAGATTCAGGAGGGTACGAAAGCCTCCGTGACAGCCACCCGGGATGGCATCCTGCTCAAGCCAATCACGCGGGCGACCATTCATAATCTGATGGGAAAATACGCTTCCTTGAAAACCGGAACGAAGGAATTGGAGGCCGAACGTCGCCGCGACCGCTCGAAGGAAGATGAAGCTCGCGATTCTTGATTCCTGGGCGCTGATGGCCTTTTTCAAAGGCGAGCCGGCGGCCCTCGAGGTTCGTTCGCGATTCGATCTTGCCGCGGAATCCGGCGTTCCCCTTGCTTTGTGCGTCATCAACTGGGGAGAGGTTGTCTACCAGTTTGAGCGCGTTGGCGGTGGCTCCGCCGCTGAATCGGTCATCAGCGATATCGGCAACCTTCCGATCGAAGTCGTTTCCGCCGATCAGGACCTTACCCGTATCGCCGCCAGCTTCAAAGCAAAGGGTGGACTCTCCTATGCCGACGCGTTCGCGGCGGCCCTGGCAAAAGATCGAAAGGCTGAACTCATCACGGGTGATCCTGAGTTCAAGGTCGTGGAAAAGGAGATCAAAATCGATTGGCTGAAACGGGCGTAAGCCGGGAGGCCAGCCTGGTTGGCGGTCCGCGTCCGTTGCAACGCAGCCGCACGACCGGGTTTCCAGGTGCAAATTGCGATTGCGGACCTGTCGGCACAGCCCGACAATCCTGCCATGATCCCCGAACCGGAAAATGCCAAGCCCTCAGAAGATCAGCCACAAAAATTTACCGTCACCGGCGATGACGACCTGGCTGATGAGCCCGCTCCCAAGAGGCAATGCGAGCTGGGAGACGGTCAAGAAGGCTGTCCCGTTTGCGAGTGACGGCCCATATATCCAGATACGCAGTGAAATTCGAACTCTACAGTCGCGTTGCCCTGGCAGAAGACCTTGCGGTCGAAAACCTGCGCCGCGGTGACATTGCAACCATCATCGAATGCTATGAAGGGCTGTCTAATCAGCAACCCGGCTATGAAATCGAGGTGTTCAATGCCGTGGGAGAAACGATCTCCTTTGTCACTGTCAGGGAATCGCAGATCGAACCGCTTAGACGCGATGAAGTGCTGACCGTTCGCCCCCGTTTGGCGACCGCCGCGTGACTCGCCCCCTCTCGTGCAAATTCAGCCTGCCAAAACGCTTGATGTCGTTGCCCTGCTTGAGGACAAGCCGGAGTTGCAGCTTGCGACGGGCCAGGTAGGGACCATTGTCGAGGTGCTGGCACCTGATGTTTTTGAAGTCGAATTTTGCGACCCTCGCGGAAAAACTCTTGGTTTCGCGGAACTCCGGCGTGACGAGGTTCTCGTCTTGCGGCACGAGGCCGCACTCGCTGCATAGACTCACTCGACCAAAAAGCAGCAGTCTGGCTGATGAAACTTGAACTCTACAAAGACGCTGTGATGAGCGTGGATTTGCCCGAGTCTGCCCCGCGCAAAGGCGATATCGTGAAACTTGATTGATGACCATCAGCCAGCCGATGGATCTCCCGGCTACGCGGTGGAAATTTTCGACGTTTTTGGCAATACGATCGATGTCCATTTCATCGCAGCCAGTGCGATCGAGCCACTTTAACCTGACGAAGTCTTGTGTGTCCGAAGCCGACAGCATGCAGCGGCTTGAGCTGAACCGCAATTGTGGAGCGATTGGATTATCCGCTTTGGGAGAAAGGTTTTCTCGTTTGGTCTCCTGACGAATCCCTCGTGTGTTTACACCAATTCATGAGAGTGGTGGAAGCCACCGTGGCGATGGGCCGATCCATGTAACAACAAGTCGGATGCCCGCTCGGGTAAAAGCCATGTAGAGGCGTCGGGTATTGTCTCGGACGAGCTCTTCGTGTTGATCCGGAGTCAGTTGAAGATCGTCCTCCGCTTCCAGCAATGCAGCGGCTCCATGCACAAAGACGATAGGAGACTCAAGACCTGTTGCGGCATCCAGCGCACTCACACGAATCTTCCCGAGGTGATTCGCCTCCCGGCCGTCGGTCACGCGGGTCTCTCCCAGACCCTCGGTCAAAACTTTCAGCACTTCATTTTTGCGGCGGCCGTCCGCTACGAGGACTAAAACAGTTCCGGCCGACCCGCCGGCATCGAGGAGCGCCTTTATCTCATTCGCGATACGCGTGATTTCATCCTGCCGGGAGGTCACGATCTCGACCCGCGGCATCTCTCCCGGCGGCGCGGATGCCAGCTCCAACTCTCCGGGAAGATTGAGTTCTTCGGCTTCGTCATTGGTGAGCCTGCCCCGATAAAAATCACTGGCGAATTGGAGAATCGGGCGGGAATTGCGATAAGAACGCCGCAATCGCGTGGATCGCCCCCGCAAGTCGATCCCGGAGGCCGTCCATGAGGCGCGGCGTTTCAGAAATCCTTGCGTGGGATCGGCCGCGAGCAACAACCGGCCCGTGCCGGGTCGCAACGCGCGCTTCACACAATGAAACCAAACCGGCGCGAAAAACTGGGCCTCGTCCACATAGATGTAATCGAAAAAGGGAGGCTTGAGCGATCCGCTTTCGATCTCCCGCCAGAAACGCAGACAGAGGCCGGACCAATCTTCGCATCCCCGGGCTTCAATCTTTTCCCGGTAAGAATGGAAAACGGAGAAAACTTCCTTTCGTTGTTCCCCAGTCAGCCGCACTCCCCGGCCGGTACGCTCAACGGCAAGGTATTCTTCAAGGGTCCGCAGGGCGCGATCCTGCATCCAATCGAACTCCTCCCGAAGAAACGCGATTCTTCTCGCCGTCGTCTGACTCGAAACCGCACGGGCCGCCGCCTCAATCAAGGCATCCCGCTCTCGAAAGGCGACGACTTTCGGACGGATTCCCTTTAGAGCGAGACTGCTGCTGGCCCAGGCGGAAAACGTATCCCATTCCACATTAGGAGGGCTGCCCAAGTCGCCGAAGCGCGATTCCAGTTCGTGCCGGAGGGCGCGGTTGTGCGTCAACATCAGGGATCGACTTTGCCGGTCGAGCCTCGCCTGGGTGCAAGCGCGAAAGAGGAGCACCAAAGACTTGCCGCTTCCGGCCACGCCCGTCACCAAGGATGCCATTCCGTAGGCGGGAGAATCCTCCGCAACCACGGCCGCATCTCCAGCCAAATGCAAATTTTGTTTGGCCCACGCCTCCTGATCATAATCCAAAAGTCTGTCGGTGAGTGTGGCCTCGACATTGCGATCCAGCCGCCCGCGCACCGAGAACCGCGCAGGCACAATGCTTTCGGGAGCGAAACAAGAACGCAACGCTTCGACCTCGGCCTCGCCATGACCCGCAAATTGCCGGAGGCACTCTGCCAGCGGCTCGGATTGCAGATACTCCCGCCCAAGATAATGGATTCGCTCATGCGGGTTATCAGGGAACAGGACTTCCAGCGCGGAGTGTTCAACATCGGGAAAAAGCACCAATCCGAAAACTCCGATAGCGTGGGTTTCAGGCAGGCCCGTGGCCCGTTCGATGAATTCCTTCAACAGACTGCGCTCATTGCTTGCAAACGTCGCTCCGTCCGATCCTGCGGTAAAGAGTCCTCCATGGGCTGCTTCCGCCGCATCACTTGAACTCGCGGAACTAACCGCCAATAGCAAGGCGGTCCGCCCTTCATGCACCACCAGAAACTCAGGTCGGGCGATCTTAGAAGGAAGCGGAAGCGCCACCCAAACTGTGAATTCGTCTCCGGGAATTGCCTTCAACGCACGATGTACGCGCAGAACTCCGGGAGGCACCTGGCCGACGAGCGGATCTGGAAGAACGCGGCTCATCGAGGCAGGGAAACATCAATGCGGTGCGCACGTTCAAGCAAGGAGACAAAGGCGCTGGACAATTCTTCTCCGAGACTGGTTTTAGCAAGGTGCAGAAGTTCCGGGCTGGCCAGCAGAATGAGTTTGGTGCGGGCGCGGGTGGCCGCCACGTTCAGACGTTGCGGTTGAAAGAGGAACTCTGCCATTTTCAACGCGAATCCGCCATCGGAAGTCGTGAAAGAAACGAAAACGACCTCGCGCTCCTGTCCCTGCATCCGCTCGACTGTATCAATGACCAATTCCGCCGGGCCAATCGCCCGTTGAATTTTGCGCCCGAGATGTCGTCGGATCATCCTGGCCTGACGCCGGAATGGCACCACCACGCCGACATTCATCCACGCGACGCCGCATGCTTGGAGGTCAGTCAGAAGCGCGCAAATTACCGTCGCTTCTTCGGCAGAAACGGTTCGGTCTCCGACGTGGGGGATTGCCAGCCAGACCATGCTGAACTCCGGATCAAGCACTTTGCTCCACTCAGATGACCGCTCACTGAGAGTCAATTTGCGTCTGGCTGCATGAGGGTGCGAGACCAAGCGTGAACAATAAAAGGTCTCGCTGGGCCAGGCGCAAAGCGACTCGTTCAGCCGCCGGGAAGCGGTCAGCATCGTATCAAATCCCCGGCCAACGAGGCGGCCAAAAATGGACAGCGACACCGCCTCCCGAGACGGGCGGGTCAGGGTCACCGGTGGCAGTTGCTGATGATCCCCGGCCAGAATGTAGCGTTTGCCCGCCAGCATGGCCATGATGGCGAGCGGCAGCGTGATCTGACTGGCTTCGTCCATAATGACCGTGTCGAAGTCCACTCCGCCGAGCCGTCGCGAGCGCAAGGCAAACGGTGTCCCGCCCACCACGTATCCGGAGCCACTTTTGGCAAACGGGGTTTCGGAGAAACCCTCGAACTGGGGCAGCGAGAATGCCGGGTCGAGGAAGGGAGTGATTTTTGCGATGCACCGGCTGTCTTCGAGACGTTCCGCGATGGCCTCCAGAAGATTGTTGATGGAGCGGTGGGTGAATCCCGTGACGAACACACGCTCCCCCTTTGCCACGAGATCCGCCGCGATCCAGGCGAGCACCCGGGTTTTTCCCGTGCCCGGCGGGCCATGAATCAGCCAGCAAAGATCGGTCGCCACAGCACTCGCCATGGCTTCCGCCTGCAAATCGTCGAATCCACTTTTGGAAGCTCCGGCGAGACCTTGTTCGAATGCCTCCGCGTCGAGGGCGGGTTTACGGCTGCCACTCAACAAGGGAAGAATGCAATCCCGGCCGATTTGAGTTTTCCCCAAATCCTCCAGCGCAGAAAGAAACCGCTTTTCCAAATCAACTGCGGATTCATCAAGCTGCCATCCCTCGGACTGGAGGGGAAAATGCCCTGTCTTTCCAGAGCCCCACAAACGGAGTTCCACCCGGTCGTCGTGACCCGCCACAAAGATCGCCTCAGCCACAGCGTTCTCCGGATCACCCTTGCTGATGCAAACGATGTCGCCCTCCCGAAACCGGGAATCGTTTCCCGCACAGGCGAGGACCAAGGTGTCACCAGGACGGACTTCGATCACACGCAGGCCGGCAAGAGTCCGGCCTTCTTCGATGCGTTCCTCCAGCGGGCGAGCCCAGAGCCGACGCAAGGCGTTTCTCTGAGCGGACTGTTCATCATGGACGAATTGAAGCAGCTCATTTTGCAAGGCACCCAGCGCGACGCGGTCACCGGTATTCATTGGCAGTGATCATGACCTGTCATGCAAATTGCGCCTGCCGGTGCCGGCGGAGGAAAGCGAGCGACGGTCTCAATGTTGCCGCAGGGTCGAATTGTAAGTGACGCCCGGCATAAGAACCCAGGCGAAGAGCCTCCGGTCCATGTTCGGTGAAGGCCCTGTCCTTGACCACAATCCGCCAGTGGTCATCCACCGACCAAAGGCCTTCGTCGAACATCCAATGGGCATTCTTGCAGAGCGCGAGACCGTTGGTGATCTCGTCGTTCTGGTTTTCCCGCCACGGTTCGATATGAGCGGCATCCACGATGCTTGAGACCTCCGAAAGACAGCGATAACCCGTCAACGCGCAGGTATGTCGATATTCTGAGCAGACTCGCACGGCAAACCGGGCGCTGCGTCCTTTGCGCCGGGCGCACGCCTCCGCTTCCTCCATGGCCCGGCCCGGCGAGGGTGACTTTTTGTCGTGTGCCTGGATACCGAGACTTTCCAGCAGGGCAATGCGTTCAACGGGCTCGAAGTATTTTGCAATGAGCACCAGCCGGGCTTTGAGTCGAAATCCGGCATCGCCGATCAGATCGAAAAATTCGGAGTCCATTTCGCAGACTGCGCAGGTTTCGGGAGAACCTGCTGTTCTCATTTCGAGATCAAACGCCTTCCAGAACTTTTGCCTGCTGAGATGAAAAAACGGGAGCTTCATCTCCAGTCGGTGCGGCCAGCGCTCCACAACCAAAGCGCCATAGGTGCGAAATCGCAAAACCAAGCCCGGACTGCGCGTGAAGACCATGGAAACAAATTCCCCAGCCTCGACCATATCCAAAATGCAAAGGAGAAGCAGCGGCTTGTGAGGCGCCTTACCGCGACAGTCTCCGCGACCCGAGGCGGGGTTGAGGCGGGTCAATTTTCCCAGCCAGCGCTTCGCCGTTTCCTCAGATTCGGGCATCATTCTTTATGGTTTTTCGCCTTGATCGATAAAAGGCAAAACATCGCAAAGCCATTCTCACTTTCCCGCGATGACCTCCAAGGCCGCCGGTCCCCCGGGGACTAATCCGGCGGGGATTTCCTCATCGAACGTGGCGAAGCGGAGGCCGTTGGCCGCGGCGAGGGCGAGCAGGTAGAGATCGGTGAGGTCTTTGGGCTTCACGTCGCGCAGGCTGGGGAAGTGGACGGTGTCGCCCAGGGAAAGTGTGTCGGGCAGGAATTGATGGGTCGGCAATCCGCGAATTGCCCGCAGGTCATGGCGCGCGGCTTCCGGTGATCCCGGACCTCCCGGATAGTTGGGGTTTCCGTAGATTCGCAGAAAGCCGTTTTCGGTCAGCGGACAGGTCACGATGGGCGCCTCACGGTTTTGCCGCAGCCAACGACTGACGGGATCATGGAATTCATGGCCCGGATCGACCCGCGCGATCAGCACATTGATGTCCAGCAGCCAGGCCAAATCAAACGCCCTCCTGCTCGCGGAGTTCGCGCAGAACGGCGTCCGGGATCACGTCATTTCCAGTGCGCTGGAGAAGCGGCCAGCCCTCGGCATCCAATTTGGAATGAGATGATCCCGCGCCTTCGAAGGGCTTGCCCTCCCCTTGCCGTAGCGAGGCTTGCAAGGAGGACACAATAAAGTCCCGAAGAGTGGTTCCGTTCTCCACGGCGCGAAGCTTGATGCTCCTGTGCAGGGAGTCCGGGAGCTCAATGGTGGTTTTCATAAAGAAATAAACCCATATTTCCTTATTGCTGTCAACGCTGATGGAATGAAAAGAAGCTCCGAGCCCGCTGACCATTTCCTGCGCAGACGTCCCGCGTAATCCTGCCTGTTTTGCAAGAGCACGTAGCACATGCTTCCAGCTTGTGAACCTGGATACGCACAAGCTGGAAGCATGTGCCACTTTTTAGCGGTCGAGCGAAGGCCGTTTGTTCCGCTCAGGGTCTCAACTCATCGCCGGTGAGGGCGTTGGTGATGATGAATTTTTCCGGATGAAAGGTCGGGTCCGAGCGGAAACTGAGGCGTCCGGCGTAGCGACGTTCGATATCGACGAGGTGTTCCTCGTCGTCGCTGCGCAGGCGGGCCAGGAGGTCGGGGTGCACGATGACCTTGACCTCGTGCACGGTGTCCTGGTGTTTGCGCATGACCGAATGCAGGGTGCGCTGGAGTTCGACGCTCATGGTCATTGGGCTCTTGATCACGCCCTTGCCCTGGCAATGCGGGCAGGAGACAAACTGTGTGCTCGCCAGGCTCTCGGCCGCGCGCTGGCGGGTCATTTCGAGGAGGCCGAGCGGCGAGATCGGCAGCACGTGGGTGCGGGCTTTGTCGCGCTTCAGGCGGTCCTTCACGCGCTGATAAACCGCCTGCTGATCGCGGCGGCCCTTCATGTCAATGAAGTCGCCGATGATGATGCCGCCGATGTTGCGCAGGCGGACCTGACGGCAGATTTCGTCGGCGGCTTCGAGGTTGGTTTGCAGGATGGTTTTCTCCATGTCGCGCGAACCCTTATTGCGGCCGGTGTTGACGTCGATGGCGATGAGGGCCTCGGTTTCGTCGATGACGATGTAGCCGCCGCAGGGCAGCCAGACCTGGCGGTGGAAGGCGGCATCGATCTGGGTCTGCACTCCGAAGCAATCGAAGATGGGCTGGGCGCCGGTGTAATGCTGGATGCGTTTTTTGGCGCGCTTGGAAATCTGGCCGACCAGTTCCTGCATTTGCTCGCAGGCCTTGGCGTCATCCACAATGACGGCGTCCACCTCGTCGGTGAGAAAATCGCGGACGGTGCGCTCGATCAGGCCGGGTTCCATGAAGAGGCAGGCCGGGGCCGGTTTTTCTTCCAGGCCTTTCTGGATGTCAGCCCATTGTTCGAGGAGGAGGCTGAGATCGCGGACGAAATAGCGGGCCCGCTGACCCTGGCCGACGGTGCGGATGATGACGCCCATGTGGTCGGGGATGTCGAGATCGCGGAGGATCGTGCGCAGACGCTCGCGTTCCTTGGGATCCTCGATCTTGCGGGAGACGCCGCATTGGTCGTTGAAGGGCATGAGCACGAGATAGCGGCCGGCCAGGCTGATATCGGTGGTGATGCGGGGACCCTTGTTGCCGATGGGGCCTTTCTTCACCTGGACGAGAATGTCGGAGCCGACGGGGTAGATGTTCGGCACATCCTTGTGGGTGATTTTGGGGCCGCCTTTTTTCTTGGGGGCGGCATTGGTGCGGGCGACGGCCTCGATGCCGCTGTCGAGGGCGGCGGGGATGGCGTCCCAGAATTGGAGGAAGGCGTTTTTCTCGAAGCCGATGTCGATGAACATCGCCTTGATGCCCTGCTCGATGTTGCGGACTTTGCCCTTGTAAATGGCGCCGACGATGTTGCGGTCGGAGTCGCGTTCGGTGGTGTATTCCTCGAGGCGGTTGTCCTCAAGGAGAGCGACGCGCGTTTCGAGGCGCTCGCTGCTGACGATCAGTTTGATCCCGGTGCTTTTTTTGCCGAGTCCTAAAATTTTTTTTACAGTTTCTATCATGGAAATGCAGGGGTTGTCCTCCCGTTAGGGAGGGGGGTTGATGGTGATTGGCCGGATTCATCGCCGTCCGGGAGGGGCTGCGGGAGCAGGTTTGGATTTCTCCTTTTTCTCCTTGTTGCCGCCACCGCGGAAGATGTTGAAAAATTTGTCGATGGCGGAGGGTTTGCGTTCGGTGTTTTTCACCCGGCCGCGTTCGTCCGCGTCGTCGCGGACATTCGGGGCGGCCGGTTTGTTTTCCTGGCTGCGGCGGGAAGATTCGCCATCGGCGTCTCCCCCAGTCTCTTCGTCGTCGGTAATCTTGGTGGCGGCGGGGATCTCGCGCTCAAAGTCCACGCTCTCCACAAACTTGAAGTTGCCCCGGGCCGGCTCCAGCCAGGCCAGTTCAAAGGGTTTCTTTTCCTCGCCCTCGGCCGGCGGTTTATCCAGAGCGAAGGTCCTGTCCAAAATTTCCGCCGCGATCGGGGCGGAGACGCCGCCGCCGGATTTGGCACCTTGCACGATGACACAGACCGCGTACTTCGGAGCGTCGTAGGGCGCAAAGGCGATGAACCAGGTGTGGTTGTCCTTCACGCCGCTGCGCCAGAACTGGGCGGTGCCGGTTTTTCCCGCGACCTCGACGCCTTTGATACGGGCTTTGCCGGCGGTGCCGCCGCCCTCGTTGACGACCTTCTTCATTCCAAGGCGGACTTTTTCGATTTGTTCCGCCGTCAGACCTCCCTCGGATATCAAGTTGGCGCGCACTTTGGAGGGTTCCTGCAAAAGCACCGCGCCGTCCTGGGCGACGACCTTGTCAACCATGCGGGGAGAATAGCAGGTGCCTCCATTGGCCACGGCGGCGGTGACCATGGCCATTTGCAGCGGCGAGGCCAGCACGTCACCCTGGCCAATGGAAGTGTTAGCCGTCAGGCCGGAGGTCCAGCGGGCCTGGGGATTGACCGCCGCCAGCCATTCCGGACCCGGCAGGACGCCGGGCGCCTCGCCGGAGAGCGGGATGCCGGACTTCTGGCCGAGGCCGAGGAAGTTGCCCATGGCGACGATCTGATCGATGCCGGCGGCGTTGCCGTATTGATAGAAGAATGCGTTGCAGGAGACTTTGATCGCATTGGAAAGGCTCAGTCCGCCATGGGAGCCGCCCTTGTCGGCGATCCAGCATTTCATAAATTTGTTGCCGTATGTGACCCCGCCCGAGCAGTGAAAAGAACGGTCGCCGATTCCCTTGCGCAAGCCGGCGAGGGCAATGGGAATCTTGTAGGTCGAGCCCGGCGCGTAGGCGCTAATGGCGCGGTTAAGCAGCGGGTCGGTTTCGTCCTTGTTCAACTCCTGCCAGTCCTTGGCCGCGATGGAAGGGATGAATTTGTTGGGGTCGTAAGACGGCACGGAGGCCATGGCGAGAATATCGCCATTGTTGGGATCGACCACGACCGCGGCACCGCGGCCGACAGCGCGGAGGGCCTGTTCGGCGATGTATTGAATGCGGGCATCGATGGTGAGGTAAACATTGGCACCCTGTTTGGGCTCGGTGATACCGGATTCGCCCTCGATCACGCCCTTGGCATTGCGCTGGAGCATGCGCACGCCCGGAGTACCTTTGAGGTAATCGTTGAGATAAAGTTCGATCTGGGCCTTCCCCTCCATGTCCGGATCGTAAAAATCGAATTTCTTGATGTCCGGGAGCTTGTCGAGATCGTTGGGCATCCCGACGTAGCCGAGAAAATGCGCACCGAGCGCACCGTAAACGTACTGTCGGACGGGCTTGGCCGTTACCTTCACGCCCGGCAGGCCGAGGTTTCTCTCGGAAAAAACCGCCATCGATTCGTAATCGAGATCCTGACGGTAATTATACGGAACCTCGAAGTTGTTTTTGTAGTGAACCTTCAACTTGTCCGAGTTGTAGTCCGCGGCCAGGCTGAATTTTTCCAATTCGGGAATGACCGTCTCGCGCACGATCTTCTCGATGTCGTTGATTTTCGTTTCCCGGAGCATGCCGTGCACGCGGATGCTGTCTTCCAACTGCGGCACATAGCCGTTCTGCTGGCGATAGGCCCGCACCATGTCCGGCAGGTAAAAATCCACATCCACGCTGACCCGGTTTTGCACGAGCGGGATGCCGTTGCGGTCCACGATTTCGCCGCGCACGGCCGGGATACGCACATTGACGCGCGACCCGCTGGCAATCTTGGCCGTGTACTCCGCCCCGCGCGCGATCTGCACATACCAAAGCCGGAAGACGATGCCGCCCAGGGCCACCAACATCAGGGCCGCCAGAAAGAGAATCGGTAAGGGTGATACTCCGCGTCTCATCGTCGGATGCGATATCCCCCGGCCTCCCCGGGAAGATCAGGAAAAAATTGACCGCAGAGGTGGACGAGGAGGTGTAAGAGGGGGGCGATTATGGCCGCAATCAAGCCCGGTGCGAGAATCCGCCAGGCCACCAGTTCGTTGAAAACGATGCCCTCGCGGCGGAAACAGATCATGGCGTATTGCAGGGCGAGGTAGGCACACGTGCCAAGGACGCTAAGGAGAAGGTGTATCCACCAATGTCCACGCAGAAATGCGGGTTGAAACCCATGAGCCAGCAGGCCGAAAACCACAAAGTAGACAATAGACCAGCCCAGCGCGATTTCAACCCGTCCGTCCACAATCTGCAAAGTCGCCAGGTCGGTCAGAAATCCCGTGTAGACAGCAAAGAGCAGCATGGCCCAGGCCGGCATGGCCAGGGCGGCGTAACAAAACAACACCGGCACCAGGACGACCCGGGCGCCATTGAGGGCATGCACCGGCGGGATGAACTCCTGGATGATCAGGGCGAAAAAAACCGCCAGCGC
>JBMOHI010000034.1:0-12588 GCA_049317925.1 Terrimicrobiaceae bacterium | reverse complement strand
GATAGGAAACCAGATCGCCTGCCGAGTAGTTTTCCGACGTGAGCCAGCCCGCGGCTGGAGTGCCGAGAATGTCGCTGGGCCCGCTGTTGCCGACAACGAAGCGGGGAGCAAACAAATCCCCGCCCCCGCGCACATCGATAAGCGAGCCGGCTTGGTCGGAGAGAATTTCCGCAGAAAGATTGACCGCTTTTTGCGGCACCAAACCGGCGGTGATATTCACACCGGTCGGGTCAATCCAGGTCGTGCCATCGGAGTTGAACCCGTAAGGAATAATGATCCCTTCGCCTGTGCGGGGATCGACGGCAGATACCGAGGTGATGCTCCCCCCGGCGAGAGTTAATTGCCGGGTCACCGGCACCGACCGCCCCGCGACCAATCCCGCGCCGGTGGCATAATCAACCGGGCTGGCCCCCACGCCGTCCCAGCCGAGATTGATGGTGCCTAGCGGGGCGCGGAGGGTGCCTCCCTGGGTGATGTTGGAGCCATAGATGCTCAAGACACCACCGGCGGAGAGCGGGAGCGGCCGCTCGCCAGCCGCGGCGATGGTCACTGATCCCTGGCCGGGCGCGAAGGTCACTGGAGTCGGGGCACCGATGGTCGTATTCGCATTGGCGGCTAGAGTAACCACGGCACCGTTGATGGCCGTCACGGTCGAACCCAGCAGCGGCGCGCCGACGCCGAATCCCGGCGGTAGAACGGCCGAAGCCAGAGTCACCTGGTTGCTGTTCACTGCACTGGTGGCCACGGTGATATTGGGGTCATACGCCACGATGGTGAACCGGCTGGCCGTGGTGGGATAAATCTGGCCGGCCCGGAATTCAATCTCGCCCGCCACATTGAGCGTGCCGTTGCCGCGGATGTCGCCGTCCTCCGCGATGAACGTGGCGCGGCCGATGTTTTGCAGAGACAAGTTGCCGATGTCGATGAGGGACCCGCGCACGGTCAAATGCCCCGGCCCGAAGGTGGGCGGGAAGTAAACGCCACCGTTGGTCAGGTTGGTCAACTGCGTGGCGAGAAGAGGCTCGGCAAAGGGCGTGCCCAGCTTGACATAGGGCGCTTGCAGGGAGACATCCGCATCCGCATAGATCACTCCACCCTCGGAAATGGAGAGGCTGCGGCGCGCCCGGATGGAGACCGGCCCGGAGAACTGCACCGCGCCCGAGGTCTGGCCGACTCCGCTCAGCTTGAGCGAATCGAATCCGCCCTGAACGAAGTCCGACACGGCGAAGCGTCCGCGCCCCAGCAGCTCTTCGCCCGGCACTAGCGTGAGTGGCAACGGCACCGGATTGCCGATCACCTTCTCGCCGTTCCGCGGGTAGTCCCCCGGGATGGTGCGACCGGTCTGGGTGACGATCAGATTGATGTCGAGCGGGCTGGTCGCCGTGGTGCCCAGCGGACTGACATACCGGCCGGAGGAAATCTCCAGCGTGCCGCCGCGGGCCGATGGCCCTCCGGCGAAACCGCGCAGGGTTGCCTCGGTGAACAATTCCTGCCCGCCGCGCAAGGCAATCGTTCCGGCATCGCTGTCCACCTGCACCGGAACGGTTCGGAGCGAATACGGAGTGGAATTGAGGCCGCTATTCGGCGGCACCAAGCGGGGCGCGTCGAGATTGGCCACCAAGCTATCCGGGTGAAGATCGAAGACTCCGCTGGCCCCGGAAACGTCGAGCAGCGCCCCAGCCTGAGCCACGATGTTTCCGGAAACTGTGATCGTTCCTCCCGGCAACACAGAACCAACCCGGCGCCCGTAGGAATCAGGCGTCAACACCACGCGGCCCGCCGCCGAAAGGACGCTGCGGGGTCCCAGTTGCACGGTGGGCAGCGCCTGGTCCAACTCCACCGGCGGGGCGCTCGGAATAGTGAGCGGGAAAACGTTTGCTCCCCTGACGATGATGTTGCCGCCCGGGGCGATGACGGTGCCGAGAATGGACACCGTGCTGCCCTCGAAGGTCACATTGCCGAGCGGTTCGGTTTCGATCACCGCTCCTTCCCCCATCACAATGTCGCCTCGCAAAATGTTTTGGGCGGGTTGGGCAAAGATATCCTGCGTGGTGGGGGCGAGGAAAGCCAGGCTGACCGGTTCGCGCAGGCCATCTGGCTTGAGATACGGCTCCAAGCTCAACGCCCGCGCCCCCGGACGCGGAGAGACCCGCTGGCTCAACGCCACCGGACGAATGACCGTGCCCGGCGCGATGTTGATGGCGGGCACATACTCGTCGATCTTTGGAATCAATGAGGTCACACCCGGCAAGCCGGGAACCAGTTTACCCAATCCCCGCAGGGTAAAGCTGGTGAAGCCGCCCTGGGAGAAAAACTCGGGGGAAAGGAAGAGCACCTCACCCGGAAAGACATCCGCGTTGCCAAAGCGATAGAAGCCCTCGGAAAGGTCTTGAGGAGGGATGAGGGTGGGAATCTGACCGCCGATTTGAATCAATGGCGCCGTGATGTTTAAGGAACCACCTTGCACGCCGGAGAAACCTTTCAGAGTGGAGCCGAGGAAAAGCTTTCCTCCGACCAGGACCGACAGATCGGGTTCGCGACCTGCGTTGATGGCAATGCTGCCCGCTGCGCCATAAGTCCGCTCGCCGGTGAAGCCGCTGGAGACCCCGCCGGAGACATCAATCTCGCTGCCCGGCGCGAGAATCGCCGTATAGGCATTAATGGTTACCGAACCGCCATCAACCAAGGGCGGCTGATCAGCCGGACCGGCCGATCCGGGCCGGTAGTCGGTGATGAGACCGGCGGTATTCAACTCAGCTTTGGGTCCGAGGGAAAAAACGCCTCTAGTCAGATCCTGCGTGGGTGCCACCGACACACCGGGCACCAGCTTGGCCCGCGCGTAAGGCGAGAAATCATAGACCGCCAGGTCAATGCTGCCACCAGGAGCGGTGATCTTTCCCTCAATATCCATTTTCGCTGCCTTCAGAGTGACCGAGCCTTTGAGCGGGGCCTTGAGCTCCACGCCTTCGGGCACGGAAATCGAACCGTCGCTGTTGTCCACCACCAGCGTGCCAAAGCCGCTTTCGGTCAGCAACGAAGGGGAAAGAATGACCTTTTCTTTACGCTCGGCCCTCAACTCCTGCGGTCCGCCATCCACGGTCAAACCAAAGGCCCGGGCGGCGGGCAGCTTGAGGTCCGTGCCGAAGATAATCTGCGGCGGGGTGGGCGAAAACGAATCAAAGGGAGTCAGCACCTCAGTCGCCTTGAAGGTCAGGCTGAGCGAGCCGCCCTTGGCCAGGTCCAAAGTGGTCGGACTGGCTTGGCGCGGTCCCTGCACGGCCTGACCGGTCAGTTTACCGTCTAGCGCGACGGACGGCGCATTGATGGCGAGCGAGCCAGCATTAGCCCCCTGCATGTGGTCTTTCTGCACATACTCACCGGTCGGGGCCAACGCGGCGACGAAGGTTTCGGTAATCCCCCATTTCGCGTGGGTCCGGCTCAGCTTGGCATCATAAATGCCGTCATAGACCCGGTCCGGGGTGGCGTCCTCGATATTGATAAGGCGCCCCTTTTCCAACAAACGCGTCGTGCGCACTTTGCCGCCGGCAAGGTTGAGCCAGCCGCCGGAAACATCGATCTGCGAACCGGGCTGCATCACGACGGATTCCCCGGCGTTGAGGTTCACCGAGCCACCCGCTGTGGTTAACTGCGCCGCGTTGCGTTGGATCAAGCCGACATAGCCCGACACATCGCCCAGGGGCGTTCCGACCCAGCTGGAACCATTGTAGACGCCGGTCTTGCGCAGATCGACCGTGAGAGATTGTCCGCGCACAGTGCTGGTCCTTTGCAGCGGAGAGCCGGCCAATTCGGCCCCGCGGAGCTGCACGGTCAGGAGGTAATTTTCGATGGGTGCGGCCACATCGACCGACCCGGCCACGTCAATCAACGCACCCGCATCGAGGTAAATCTGTCCGCCGGTGAAACGTCGTTGACCCGCGTTAATCGCACTGGCGGACAGCCAAAGACCGGCATTGATGCTGACACCCGCGCTGAGGGCCGCTCCAGACGCATCGACCGGCGTGATCGCATTGGAGCCGGAGGGCAGCGATGCTCCTGGGGCAAGAAGGATGGAATTTTCCGCGAAATGGATGGCCTGGCCCTGGATGCTGGCGAGAGACGGCAGGGAGAGAGCCGTCCCCACCGTGGTCTCGGTTTCTCCGGCTTCGGGCAGGATCCGGATCACGCTGCCGGGTCCGAGTTCGACAACGCCGGAAGCGCGGTTGTCGAAGATCGGCCCCAAGCTGGGATTGGTGGCATCGTATCGCGTATTTCCCACCGCCCCATAGTCCGCCGCCAGATCGACCCGCCCGTTCAGCGCGATGGATGTCACGCCGTCAATCACACCCATTTGCTGCACAAGCTTGCCCATGATGGTCACGTTGGCCCGCGGGATCTCGATCAAGCCGCGATTGATGGCGGTGCCGATCGGAGGACGGTCCCCGCCCGGATACTCCACGGCTCCGACAAAGACATCGAGTCCGCGCAAACTTGGATCGCCACTGGGGTGCGCGGCAAAACCGACCTGCAATCCCGCGGCCAGAATCGTCTGGCCGTCCGGGGTCGAGATCGTGCCTTCATTCAACACATTGGGTCCGATGAGGGTGATGCGCCCGCCCACTTTCTCCGCGGTGGTGGGGGCGGACAGCACCGCGCCTTTCTGCACCACGACGTCGCCGGAGCGTCCCGTCGGCGTGAGCGCGGCAGGCGGGGTGAACTCCAAGGTAGGCCCCTTGGAACCCGCCGGCACTGGGAGCGCGGAAAAAAGAAACTGCGCGTCCGGGTTGTTGAGCAAGCCGCGGGTGATGAGGTTGTCATTGATCGGCAGTGACGAAGCGACGAGCGAGCGCGTGTTGATCTGGCTGGCTCCGCCGAAAATGATGCCATTCTGGTTGATGACATAGACCTGTCCGTCCGACTTGATCGATCCCAGGATCTGGGAGGGAGCGCCGGAGGGATCGGTGACGCGGTTGAAGGCAATCCATTTTCCTGCATCCACCCCGCCCGCAGATTGATCGAACTGCAAGACGGTCTTCTTTCCGACGTTGAAGGTTTTCCAATTGAGCAGCGCCTGCGATTCCGTTTGCTGCACGATGACGTTTGCTCCCCCGGCTCCACCGGATTGCCGCGGGGCCAACGCGCCGGTGGGTGTGCCGAGGATATCGAGCCCGCCCGGAACCAGACCATCCGGCACATCGGGCAAGGGGACGCCCGGACGATTGGGATTCATCCCGAGATTATTCGCCCCAGCGGCCGAGGATCGGGCTTGGGCCTGCAAGGACCTCATCGCCGTCACCGCCTCGGTGGTGCGGGCCAGGCGGTCGCGGGCATTCTGCCGACTCGCAGCCGCCGCCGCTTCGCTATTGATCGTAGACCCACCGCCTCTTCCATTGGCGGAGCGGGAGGTGGTGGCCCCACCGCGGAGGATGTCGCCCGCTTGCAGGGAAACGGCTCCCATCAACAACGCCGTCGCAACGGCACGAAATACGGCTTCCATGGACGTTATTTAACCCAGGAGCCATTCAACGATTCACTCAGACGTTTTAAACCTGAGTCTACTACCATGTAGGCAAAATCCATCAGACATAATTAAACGACCATATTGGACGTTGTTTGTCAAGGCGGGCCAATATGGCGAAACGGATGACAACCAGCTCCACGCCTTTCCGAGGTTCTCGAGAAGCCCACAGTGTGACGAAACTGTAACCTGGCGCAGCTTGAGCTTTACAAGATCAGCCAGCTATCATTTATTAACGTCTACATGGGTCGTTATTCGAAAATTGACTGCTTGGCACTGCCAGAGCGGAGCAGATTCCTTTTCCCAAGAAAGGCGATTTCCCTGCTTTCTGCCGCGCTGGCCATTCAGTGCGTCGCTGCGCAGGCTGCCGTCGATCCTCCCGAGCCGGAACTGCCTCCGCCTCCGCCGCAGTTGGCGCCGCAGACCGGGGACACCTTGTTTATTCGTCAATACCGGGTGGTCGGCTCAAAAATCCTGCCGCGGAATGAGGTGGACGACGCGGTTTACGGGTATCTGGGACCGGGCCGGACGGCGGACGACGTCGAGCAGGCCCGCACGGCGTTGGAAAAGGCGTATAAGGACAAAGGCTTTCAGACGGTTTCGGTCAGTGTGCCAAAGCAGAATGCCTCCAGCGGCGTAGTGGTCCTGGTGGTGACCGAGGCGCCGGTGGGCCGGCTGCGCGTGCAGGGCTCGCGCTTTTTCAACATCGACCAGATCAAACACCGCGCGCCGTCACTCAAGGAGGGCTCGGTGCCGAACTTCAATGAGGTCGAGCGCGATATCATTGCTTTGAACCAGTCCGCAGACTTGCAAGTGACCCCGTCGCTCAAGCCCGGAGCCGTGCCCGGAACGATTGATGTGGAACTGACGGTGAAAGACAAGCTGCCCCTGCACGGCAGCGTGGAACTCAACAACCGCTACAGCGCAAACACCACCCCGCTGCGGCTCAATATCGATCTGCGCTACAGCAATCTCTGGCAGCTTGGACACACCATCGGTTTCGGATTTCAAATCGCGCCGCAGCGTCCGGACGACGCCTTGGTTTATTCGGCCTACTACATCGCGCCGATCCCCGGAGTGGACTGGCTCAGCGTCATGTTTCAAGCCATCCGCCAGAACAGTAACGTCTCGACGCTGGGCGGGACCGCGGTGGCAGGCAATGGCGAGATTTACGGCGGACGCTTCCTGTTCGATCTGCCCGGCGGCAAGGGATTCTATCATTCGGCCAGCTTCGGATTGGATTACAAATACTTTACCCAGGATCTCTCCATCGGCGACCAACTGGTGGGCTCGCCCATCACGTATCTGCCATTTGTAGCCAGCTATAACGCGGCCTTGATTGGCAAGGGCCGCGTCACCGAATTGAGCGCGGCCATCACCTTCCACATCCGTGGCATGGGCAGCACCTCGGTGGAGTTTGACAACCGACGCTACAACGCCGACGGCAATTTCGTCGCCCTGCGCGGCACCCTTGGTCACGAGCAGGATCTGCCCTTCGGCTTCCAGGCCTACGGGTTGATTCAGGGTCAGGGCAGCCCGAATCCCCTCGTGGACAGCGAGCAGTTTTCCCTCGGCGGACTCAATACGGTGCGCGGCTATCTGGAGTCGGTCGTTCTGGGCGACAGCGCCGTGGCCGGGACGGTCGAGCTGCGCAGTCCGTCGTTGTTAAAATGGCTGGGCGAGGGGCACGAATGGCGGGTGTTCGGTTTTCTTGATGCCGGCGCGGTCTTTGTCAACGACCCGCTGCCCGAGCAAATCACGCAAAGCAATGTCTGGAGCTACGGATTTGGCAGCACCATCCGCATTTTCGACCACCTCAATGGCTCGCTCGTCTTCGGCGTGCCCATGATCTCCCAGACGCCATCCGTAGCGGGAGAGCCCCTGCTGACCTTCCGTCTCTGGGGGGAACTCTGAAATTTCCTCCAGACCATCCCAACCATTTTGAAAACCAACCCTTACCAAGCATGATTTTCTCCAAATCTGTCATTTCCCGCTGCGGTCTCCCGGCCGCGCTCATCCTGTTCGCCTGCATCCTGAGCGCCCACGCCGAGGATTGGTGGAACAAGGAGTGGACGGGACGCAAGTCCTTCACCGTGGATACCGGAGCCGAGGGCGGCGCGATCACCGATCCCATCGGCGGGTCCGTCGTTCTCCTGCGTCTGCACCCGGGAAACTTCCCCTTCGAGGCCGCCAAGGAGGACGGCAGCGACATTCGTTTCGTGGCCGAGGACGGCAAGACAATCCTGCCTCACCAGATCGAGAAATATGATCCCCTGCTAACTGAGGCGTTCGTCTGGGTTAAGGTTCCCGAGGTCAAACCCGGGGCGCAGACCAAAGTCTGGCTCTACTATGGCAACGGCGGCGAGATGGAGCCGGTGGATCCGAAAAAAGCCTACGACGAGGATACCGTGCTCGTTTACCACTTCGGCGAAAAAGGCGCGGCACCGGCGGACGCCTCCAGCTACGGCAACACGGCTGAAGCCCCGGCCACCGCTTCGGAAGGGGCGCTGATCGGCGGCGGAATCCGCCTCCTTGGCAACAATCCCCTCACGATTCCCGCTTCGGAATCACTCAAGTGGAATCCCGGGAGTTCACTCACGTGGTCAGCCTGGATCAAGGCCGGAGCCCTCCAACCCAATGCAACCATCTTCAGCCGCAAGGAAGGCAGCGACGCCTTCCGGGTCGGGCTGGATCAGGGCGTGCCTTATGTCGAGGTGACTGATTCATCCGGCACTGCGCGGAGCACGGCGGGCGAACCCCTCGCGGTCAACGTCTGGAAACATCTCGCGGTCGTCTCGGATGGTTCCAAATTCACCCTCTACGTCGATGGACAGGTCTACTCCTCGGTCAACGCCGCAACACCGGCCATGACCGGCACCGCGCTCATTGGCGGCGACGGCACGGACGCCCTCGGTTTTGCGGGAGAGGTGGACCAAGTGGAGATTTCGCGGGTGGCCCGGCCGGCCGGCTTCCTCCAGCTCGCGGCCATTGGCCAGGGCGGCACGGAAAAGGCCACCAAACTGCTGGTGCCCGGCGAGGACGAAGGAGGCGGCAGCCACGGAAGCAGCCACATGATGGAGCATCTCATGTTGTTCGGCGACATCGCCAATAACATGATGTTCGACGGCTGGGTTGTTATCTTTTGCTGCGCCATTATGTGCGTCGTCGGCTGGACGGTCGCGATCCGCAAATTCCTCTACCTGAAAAAGACCGTCAAGGCGGACAAGGAATTCCTGACCCAATGGCGCGGACTCGCCACCGACCTCACCGCGCTCGACCACGGAAACAAGGACAACGTCAAAACCCTCGGCGGCAAGGTGGACGGTAAGAGCCTCAAGCTCATGAAGGACTCGCCGCTCTATCACATTTACCACATCGGATCGGACGAGATTCATGACCGCCAATCGGCCAAGGGCGGCTTCCACGGGCTTTCAGCCCGCTCCATCCAGGCCATCCGGGCCAGTTTGGACGGCGGACTGCAGCGCGAGTTGCACCGCCTCAATGACGGACTCGTTTTTCTCACCATCAGCATCGCGGGCGGACCCTACGTTGGACTGCTTGGCACCGTCATGGGCGTTATGATCACGTTTGCCGTCATCGCCAAAACCGGCCAGGTCGAGGTCAACTCCATCGCGCCAGGTATTGCCAGTGCGTTGCTGGCCACCGTGGCCGGCCTGATCGTCGCCATTCCCGCGCTCTTCATCTACAGCTACCTGAACAGTCTCATTAAGAACTCGGTCAGCGAGATGCATATGTTCATCGACGAATTCATTTCGAAGATCGCCGAGTTTTATCCGGAAACCGGCCCGACGCGCAGCCGCGCCGAGCGCGACTTCCGCCAACCCGACGCCGCCCTCGCGGGCCCCCCGCAATGAACGCAGGAGGAGACGGACAGTCCTACGACGACATCAACGTCACACCGATGGTGGATCTCTACCTCGTGCTGCTGCTGATTTTCATCATCATGACCACCGCTGGCGTGCAAAGCGTCAAGGTCGATCTGCCCAAGGCCAGCAAGGCGGCCAAGGACGAGGGCGGACCCAAAACCAAGGCCATCACGGTCAACAACGAGGGTAAGATTTTCCTCGATACCGTTCCGGTCACGCTCGCCGAACTGGAACAACGCCTCAACGCCCACAAGGCCAAGAATCCGGACTTTCCAGTGGTGGTCAAGGGTGACCGGCTGACCCAATACCAAGGCGTCATGGACGTCCTGGATGTGATTGGCCGGATCGGAGTCACCAAGGTCGGACTCGCCACCCAGGGACCGAAGAAATAGCATGATCACGGAGCCTGGAAAACCCCCGCAGCAGGAGGACGACGAGGAGGAAACGCCCGGTTTCTTCCAGCGGTTCCGCGTGCCCCTCATCGTGGGTGCCGTCATCGTGGTCGCGGCCGGCTACTTTGCCTTTTCCGGAAAAAAATCGGAACCCAAGCGGAAATCCTCCAGCAGCGTGGTCAACATCATGCCGCCGCTGCCGCCTCCGCCTCCGCCTCCCACTCCTCCGCCGACTCCTCCGCCGCAGGACCAACCCACTCCCGAGACCAAGCAGGAAGAATTCACGCCCGAGGAAAAACCCGACACCTCTCAAAAGGAGGAACCCAAGTCCGAGACCCCGGACGAAGCACCGCCCCTCGGCTCGAACATTCAGGGCGAGGGCTCGGACGGCTTCGGCTTGCGCGGCACCGGCAATGGCATGATCGGCGGCAGCGGCACCGGCAAGGGTGCTGGCGGCACCAAATACGGTTGGTACGCCGGACAGGTCCAAGGCCGCGTGGCCGACGCCCTCGGAAAACACCGCCGCACCCGCAGCGCCAGCCTCAGCCTCAAGGTCCGCATCTGGGTTGACAACACGGGCCGCGTCACCCGCGCCTCGGTGGAAGGCACCTCGGGCGACCCCGCCACCGACCGGGCCATCCAATCCGAAATTCTCACCGGTCTCCAACTCCAGGAACCGCCCCCTGAGGACATGCCCATGCCCATCGTCATGCGCATCACCGCCAAACGTCCCAACTGATCATTTCCATGAGCTCCGATCCTCTTCCTTCATCCCGACCGCGTCCGGTCTACGCATTTTTTGTTCGCACGTCCTTGCTGACCGGGCTGGCCGGAATTCTGGTTTCGCCCCTTCCCGCCCAGGCGGGGGACACCGGCGCAACCGGACAAACCCCTCGTTTTGCCCAGAACGGGCGGAAGAACCGCATCGTCTTCGACCAGGACCCCTCGGCGCCCGTCCTCACCGCCAGTCCCTCCCCCACTTCCACTCCTTCGCCCACCTTCAAGGTTGAGCCAACGCCCGATGTTCCAGCCCCCACGCCGGTGCCAACGCCCACCCCGGCTGCGAGTCCTTCGCCGGCAGGAGAAAGCTCCCGTCCTGCCGCAGTGAGTGCCACCCCCACGCCCGAGGAATTCAAGCCCCTCTCCACTCCAACTCCCGCCCCTCTGCCCGCTCCGACACCGACCCCGGTTGCAGCAGCACCCACCCCGGCTCCCGCGGCCTCATCCTCGCCCGCGGTTGCCGCCGCGCCGTCTCCCGCCCCGACCGCACCGCCGGCGGCCGATTCCACCCCCGCGAAGACCGTAGCCGGAAAAGTCCCGGTGGACCGGGCCACCGCCCAGTCCGATGGCGATGTGCTTGCCGTGGAAGAACCCATGCCGACCCGCGCCGATGAAACCGCCAGCATTGACGTGGTGGCAAATGCGGCCAATGCCGATCTGGCCCCGCCGCTTGGCGGAGTGGACCGCAGCCTGCCCACCCCCACCGACAGCGTCACGATCAACCTGATCAACAAACTCGTGCAGCGGGGCGTGATCACCAAGGACGACGCCGCCGACATGGTCAAGCAGGCCCAGGCCGAAGCCCAGGTCGTCCGCGAGCAGATGCAGGCCGACATGTTCGCCATCGCGCAGGCTGCGGCCGTCCAGGCCGCGACCGAACAGATCGCCATCGCCGGGGCCGGCTCCAAGCCCTCGGCCGACGATGTCTCCGTCACTTACATCCCCGCTCCGGTCCGAATGCAGATCAAGGAGGACATCAAGTCGGAATTGCTGGCCGAAAGCAAAGCCGGGACGTTCCGCATGGGGCCGCAGCCCTATGTTCCCGCCTGGGTGGCCCGATTCCGCCCCACGGTGGATTTCCGCTTCCGGTATGAAAGCGACACCTTCCCCGATGGCAACTCGGACGACGGATCGTTCCCGAATTTCAATGCCATCAACACCGGCGCGCCCTTCGATGTCACCGGCAACGAATTTGCCCCGCAATTCAACACGACTCAGGACCGCAACCGTTTCCGCATCCGCATCCGCCTCGGGGCCGAGTTGGACATCAACGACAACGTCACGGCCGGCGTCCGCCTCGCCACCGGAGAGAACAATTCCCCGGTCACCACCAACCAAACCGTGGGCCTGGCCAACCAGGGCCAGGGCGGCAATTTCAGCAAATACGCCATCTGGCTCGACCGGGCTTTTGTCCGCTTCGATGTCGGGGAGGATCCCAACAAAAACCTGGCCCTCACGTTCGGCCGTTTCGACAACCCGTTCTTCAGCACCCCGCTCATCTTTGATGACGACCTCGGCTTCGACGGCGTTGCCCTCAATGCCCGCTACGAAATCTTCCGTGGCGTGACTCCCTTCATCACCGCCGGTGCCTTCCCTGTGTTCAACACCGACTTCAACTATTCCTCGAATCAGCCGCAGAAGTTCGCGAGCTACGACAAGTATCTCTTCGGCGGACAGGCCGGTCTCGACGTGAAGGTGGAGAAGCTGATCAACATCAAAGTGGCCGTCGCCTACTACTACTTCTACAACGTGGAGGGCAAGCTCTCCAGCCCCTACACCCCGCTCTCGCCTGACGATGCCAGCGACACCGACAACAGCCGCCCGTCCTTCGCCCAAAAGGGCAACACCTACTTCCCCATCCGCAACATTGTGCCCGATGCCAGCAACGACTACGGCGCCATCAACCAATGGCAGTATTACGGACTGGCCACCCCGTTCGAGGAACTGGCCGTCACCGCCCGCATTGACTTCAACGCGTTTGAGCCCGTCCAGGTCTCGCTCATCGGCGAATACA
>JBMOHI010000033.1:0-12824 GCA_049317925.1 Terrimicrobiaceae bacterium | reverse complement strand
TCTATCGTTTGCAGGGCGTTGAAATCAACGACAAGCACATCGAGATCATCGTGCGTCAGATGCTGCGCAAGGTGAAGATCACCGATCCCGGTGACACCACCATGCTCTGGGGCGATCAGGTCGATCGCTTTGCCTTCGAGACAGAAAACGAAGCCGTGGTCGAGAAAGGTGGAAAACCCGCCGAGGCGACCCCGGTTTTGCTCGGCATCACCAAGGCCTCGCTCGAAACCGACAGCTTCATCTCGGCCGCCTCGTTCCAGGACACGACCCGTGTCCTCACCGAAGCCGCCACCCTTGGCAAAGTGGACCGCCTGCGCGGTTTCAAGGAAAACGTCATCATGGGTCATCTCATTCCCGCTGGCACTGGTTTCCCGACCAACCGCGATATCGAGATCGTCCACATCGGCGACGCCCTCCCCACCGCCGAAGAACCGCAAAAAGCCGCCAGCTAGAAACTCTCCATGTCCGAAACATCTCCAAACGTAGCAATCATGACCGAACTCCTGGAAGCCGGGGTCCATTACGGGCACCAAACCAAGCGATGGAATCCCAAAATGAAGGATTACATCCTCGAGGAAAAGAACTCCATCTACATCATCAACCTCGCCATCACCGTTGATCAGCTCGCCCACGCGGCGTCTTATCTCGGTGAAGTGGTCAAGGGTGGGGGAAAGATCCTCTTCGTCGGCACCAAGAAGCAGGCGCAGGAAGCCGTCAAGGAAGCCGCCGAGGCAACCGGCCAGTTCTTCGTGAACCAGCGCTGGCTGGGCGGCACCCTCACCAACCTGCAAACCATCCGCCGCAGCGTGGCGCGTCTCCGCGAATTCCAGGAGATGGAAAAGACCCCTGCCTTCGCCCGCCTCAATAAAGCCGAGGCTTCTGCCCTCCGCCGCGAAGCGGTCAAGCTTCATCACAACCTCGAAGGTGTCCTGAACATGGACAAGTTGCCCGATGCCATTGTCATCATTGACACGAACCGCGAGGAAATCGCCGTGGCCGAGGCCGCGCGTTTGAAGATCCCGGTCGTCGCCATTGTGGACACGAACTGCGATCCGGACCGCATCAGCTTTCCCATCGCCGGCAACGACGACGCCATCCGCTCGATCCGCGTGATTCTGCAGAAGATTGTCAACGCCATCGTGCAAGCCCAGGGAGTCCGCGGAAAAATCGCGGCCCCGAGCGAACTCGAAGCGGTCTCCGAATAGTTGATTGTTAGGGGTGGATTGTTGAGAGGCGAAGGCCTCCTCTTTTCATCCTTTCAACACTCATCTTTCCACTCTCAACCTTTTTCAAAAAATGCCCGATATCACACCCTCTCTCGTCAAGGAACTCCGCGAAAAAACCAACGCGGGAATGATGGATTGCAAGCGCGCTCTCGATGAGGCCGCTGGCGACTTGGCCAAGGCCGAGGAAATCCTGCGCAAAAAAGGCATCGCCAGCGCCGGCAAAAAGTCGTCCCGCGTGGCCAAGGAAGGCATCGTCGCCTCCTACATCCATTTGCAAGGCAAGGTCGGTGTGTTGGTCGAGATCAACTGCGAGACCGACTTCGTGGCCAAGAACGAAATCTTCCGCGAGTTCGTCAAGGACATCACCCTCCACATTGCCGCCGCCCATCCGCTTTATGTTTCCCGCGAACTCGTCCCGGACAATCTGATCCAGGCTGAACGCGAAATCTTCGCCGCCCAGGTGGTTGGCAAGCCGGCCAACATTGTGGACAAAATTGTCGATGGAAAGATCGACAAGTTTTACAGCACAGTGTGTTTGCTCGAGCAGGCCTTCATCAAGAATCCCGATCTGAGCATCAAGGATCTGGTAAACTCGAAGATTGCCGAACTCGGCGAGAACATCGTCGTCCGCCGTTTCACCCGCTACATGGTGGGTGAGGATCTCGGCGAGCGTTAGACGACGGGACACTCACCGGCGCCGGAGTTGGCGCAGACGGTCTTCCAACGCCTTGTCGGCCGTTTGCATATCGTCGCGCAACTGCAGGGAGGACATGGCGTTCGCGCCGAAGCTCTGCACAGTGGTGCGTTCCAGTCCGTCGTCGGTGGCGACGGTGACATCGTATTCCCCGGCATAGCGGGCGACGAGGCGTTCGATAATGCTGTCAGCGGTCTGCCCCGATTTCGAATAGAAGACCTGGATACTGTGAGGTTCGCGGATTTCGCCCGCGCTCGCGCCTTTTCCATCAAAGACAACCACGATGTGCCAGTCCGAGTTATCCTGGAAGGCGCGAAGCATTTTGATGAGAGCCTCGCGGGCACTACCGGGCTGCCGGGCGTGCTGGCGGGCGAGGTCAGGCCATTGAAAGATCATGCTGTGGCCATCGACGATGAGGACGGGGGCTTTTTTCATGACGGGAGGAGCTGGCGGAATTCGACAAAGGCCCTGGGTATGCGAGATTGGGCCTTTTCCCGATTACTCATGCATGGTTTTTCTCTCGCGCGGCTCCGGACCGCAACTGTTTTTCTGGCGGGCTTCCTTCTGCTGACGGACATGCGGGGGCAGGATGGATTCGCCGAAAAAGCGACCGGCGGGGCTGGCGGCGCGACGGTGACAGTGCGCACGGCCGAAGAGTTTGCCGCAAGGGTCAAGGCCCCGGAGGTTCTCACCGTGGCGGTGGAAGGGAACCTGGAGATCGGGACGGTCAGTGTGGCCTCGCACAAAACCATTGTGGGCGCTTCGCCCGGAGCAACCCTGATCGGAAACCTGTTTATCGGACCGGCGGCCTCGAATGTAATCGTGAAAAATCTGAATTTCACCAATCCGATGGGAAAGAACGGCAAGGGCGGCGGAGACGGCGTAACGATCCGCGGGGCCAAGCTGGTTTGGGTCACGCAGTGCACATTTTTCGATTGTGGAGATGGTTGTGTGGATGTGACGGAAGGGGCCGATTGGGTCACGGTTTCGTGGTGCAAATTCTTCTTCACCAAGCAGCCGAAACACCGCTTCACCATGATCGCCGCCGGCCGGGACAAGGACCGGAAGAAGAGGGAGGTGAAGAACAAGTTGAACATCACCCTGCATCACAACTGGTGGGCGGATCGCTGCGAGTCGCGCATGCCCTCGGCTACCAAGGCGAAGCTCCACATGTATAACAACTACTTCACCTGCGAGGGGAATTCCTATTGCTCGAACGCGCGGGACAAGACCGAGTTGTTGAGCGAGAACAACTATTACCAAGGGGTGCGGAATCCGCTTTACACGGAGGACGGGGCGAAGTTGAAAACATCCGGTAATGTTTTTGAGAAATGCACGGGGATGATGGAGAGGAAAAATGAAGATGTTTTCGACCCGCCATATGAATACTCGCCGGACAAGGCGGATAAAGTGCCCGCAGTCGTCCGGGCCGGTGCGGGGGCGCGCTGAGGGATGTCGATGAGGAACGCGGCCGAATACCTGAGGGTTAAGCTGGAAGAAGGCTCCTGCCGGATCGGACAGATCGTGGTGTCGGCTGGTTTTTCCCTCAACCATGAGGAGGATGCAGACCGCGAGGACTTGGTCCGCTCGAACGATCCGCACGAGGCGATTGCCATCGCACGATACGACGACGCAGGGAAGTATCGTCCGCTCAAGACCGCGCCGAATTTGCGGCATGGCTGGAGGCTCGAGTTGCGGAGTTTAAGCGATGCGGTTTTGGCTTTGGATTTTCTCTATCCGGCGGCCCTCGGCACGGCGGCGGCGCAGGAGGATGGGCGTTTGGATGCGGTCGATTTGCGCAGGACGCTCGATCGCCAGACCGGAATGTATGCCGTGGTGAAAAAGATGACCGACGCGCAGGCGGATGAAGTGGTCGGCAGCGTTTGCCGGGGTCAGCCGGGTTGTCTACGGAGGATTCTTTGGCCGATCAGCGGCGAGCGACCGCTTGCGTCGGGGCTGGCGGATGGAAACGGCCCAACCGCGGGAATTCCATTGCTGTGCGCCGAGGCGTGCAATCTTCTGGTGGCGGCGGGCCGCACGGTGGTGAAGAAGGCTGCGGCTTGACCATTACTCCGGCTCGATGTGAACGGTCACGTCGGACAACTGGAATTCCGAGGCGAGCAAGCGGTCTTTGACCTGATGGGCGATGCGGTGGCCTACGTTGACCGTGTTGTCACCCGGCACACGCACGTGGAGATCGGCCAGGAACACGAAACCGCTTTTGCGCACGCGGCATTTTTCGATGCTGCTGACCCCGGGAACCGCCCGGGCCGCAGCGAGGATTTGCTCCATTTTTTCCGCGGGTATCTGCTCGTCGAGAATATCACCCATCGAGCCGCGCAGCATTTGGAACCCGTTGAACACAATCAGCCCGCAGGAGAACAGGGCTGCCCAGTCGTCCGCCGAAGCCCAGGCGGGACCGCCGATCACCGCGGCGGTGATGCCGATGCCGGCGGCCAGCGAGGTCAGGGCATCCGAACGATGGTGCAGGGCATCGACCTGAACCGCCATGCTGCCGATGCGTTTGCCGTGATGATCGAGCCAGCGGAAAAGCGCCTCCTTGGTCAGAATCGTGGCGGCGAGGATGCCCAGAGTGAAAAGGGCTGGAACGTTGCCGGCACCGGGATCGCGCAGTAGCCGGATGATTTCGCCCACGCTGTGGACGCCGAGACTCACGCCGGCCAGGATGAGAATGAGCGATCCGGCCACGGCGGCGAGGGATTCCATTTTGCCATGACCGTAGGGGTGATCGCTATCGGGCGGGCGTTCCGCGTATTTGATCGCGCCCCACATCATGGCGGAGCTGAGGATATCAAGCGACGACTCGATGCCGTCGGCGATGAGGGCGTGGGAGCGACCCAGGACGCCACCAAGGATTTTTGCGAGGGCCAGAATCACGTTGGCCGCTATGCCTGCGAGCATGAGGCTGCGGCCCTGCCTGGCCCGGCTGCTGGGAGAGTCCACGGAAGAAAGTGGGGGGCGCCCGCCGAGGCTAGAAATTACTGAAGCTCATGCGGCCCGCCGCCGGCACAAAATCATTGGTTTCCGTCTTTTTGAGATACGCAACCGTCTGATCTTTCTCGCTAAGGAGGGGGATCTCGCCTGGACCCGCCCAGCCGGCGGGGCGGTTGTTGATGGTGTAGAGGATATTGATGATCTCGTCGGCTTTCAGGTTGGTGGCCGTGCGGGTGACGGAGGAAACCAGGGCGACGACATGGATTTTCTGCTGGGAGGGATCCTCCCCAGGCTCGAGATCGACGCGGAGGACCTCGATACGGACGAACTCCGGAGCCTTGGCCTGCATGGCTTCGTAGGCAGAAGGGGCGAGTTCCGCCTGAACAATCAACGGGAAGAGCAACGTTGTGAAGAAAAGGATCAATCTCATGGCCGCCTGCGGACATAGCAGTTTCCCTCCCTGCCGTAAATGAGGGATTGGGCGCATCCCGGGTTCACGGTTCATCACGGCGGGTCTCTGTGATGTATTCCGTCACGGCTGACTGGATCTGCGAGGCAAGGTCAATTTTAGGTTGAACGAAGCGCGGAGTAAACCAGGGAAACATTCCCAGCAGGTCGTAGGTGACGAGAATCTGGCCGTCGCAGTCCCGACCGCTACCGATGCCGAACGTTGGCGTGCGCACGGATTTGCTGATCGTTAGGGCGAGGGGAGGGGAGACCAGCTCGAGGACCATGCCGAAAACCCCGGCTTGATCGAGAGCGCGGGCATCAGCCATGAGTTGGTCGGCTTGTTGAGGAGTTTTGCCTTTGATCCGGTAGCCACCTTCCTCCTTAACCTTCTGAGGCAGCATTCCAATATGCCCCAAAACGGGTATGCCATCAGCCAGGATCGCTTGGACGGCGGGAAGAATGTCTACGCCCCCCTCCAACTTCACCCCCTTGGCCCCAGCCTCAATCAGGCGGCGGGCACTGCCCAAAGCCGATTCGACGGAATCGGCCGTATGGGCGGGGAGATCGGCGATGAGAGGGGTCTTTGTCACCCCTCGCGCCACCGCCCGGGTGTGATGGAGCATATCCTCCAAAGTCACTTGAGTTGTGTCAGGGTGACCCAACACAACCATTCCGAGGGAATCGCCGACCAACAGGAAGTCCAGACCCAGATCGTCCAGAAGGCGACCCATGGGGTAATCGTAAGCCGTCAGCGCCGCGAATTTGTGCCCCGATTGCTTCTGGTCAATAAAGGTTTTCGTCAAAAGACTCATTTATCAAAAATACGTAAATACTAACTATAATATATTATTAGTAATCATGTTAAATCACTAAACACTGAAATTCTCTCGGTGGATTCGCACTGCTCAAGCAATTCTTCGACATTCTTCGTAAAATCCGGCAAAACGAGTTCGGGACGGATATCAGCGAGAGGCTGGAGAACGAATCGCCGTTCGGACAGCCGCGGGTGAGGGATGGCTAAATCAGGATCAGAGTGAGTCAGATCGCCACAGTAAATCAGATCCAGATCAATAGTGCGCGGGCTATTCTGTTCCCTTTGAAGAGGGCGTCCCAAGGCGGACTCGAGGGTTTGAAGTTCGGCGAGCAGAGCCCGGGGGCTGAGATCCGTGGTGATTTCGAGAACGGCATTCAGAAAAGAGGGGGATCCGTCGGGACAGTTGACCGGTGACGTCTCATAGACTTTGGAGCAAAGGACGGGTTCCGGACCCCGTTGGAGCTCTAGGAGTCCCCGGTGGGCAGCCTGCAAGTTCAGCAGGCGGGGTTCGATATTGGAACCGAGTGCAATTCCCGCCCTCATGGTTTTCCCTACTTCAAACCAAGAACATCCTGCATGTCATAAAGCCCGGGAGGTTGCTTTGCGGCCCATTTGGCGGCGCGAAGGGCTCCGTTGGCGAAAGTGTCGCGGCTGGAGGCCTTATGGGTCAGTTCCACCCGTTCGCCCGTATTGGCAAAAATGACCGTGTGATCGCCGACGACATCGCCGCCCCGGATCGCGTGCATGCCGATTTCCGACGGGGTGCGTTCGCCGACCATGCCTTCGCGTCCATGGCGGACATCGTGGTCATAGCTCAAACCGCGAACATCCGCGAGGATCTCGGCCAGCCGCCGGGCGGTGCCGCTGGGGGAGTCTTTTTTCAGGCGATGGTGCATCTCGACCACTTCGAGATCGAATTCTTTGCCTAGGATCTCAGTCGCTTTGCGCGTGAGCCAGAAGAGGGTATTCACGCCCACGCTGTAATTGGGGGCAAAAACCACCGGGATGGTCTGCGCGGCCTCTTTCACGATCTCCCGGGTGGCGTCATCTTGTCCGGTGGTGCCTATGACGAGGAGCTTTCCGGCCTGTCGGCAAGCGCGGGTGATCGCGGCGGTGGCGTCGGCATGGGTGAAATCAATCACCGCATCGGAGCCAGGCAGCGCGGCGGCAAAGTCATCTCCAGCGTCAATCGCCGCGGAAACGGCCAAATCCGGATCGACCCCGGCACAAGCGATCAAGGCCTGGCCCATGCGGCCTTTGGCGCCATTGATGAGAAGTTTTAGTGGCATCACAACAGCCCCAAGGATGCCAAGGTGGCCTCGAGTTTAAAGCGGTTGGCCTCGGACATTTCGCAAAGGGGCAAGCGGACTTCCGGGCTACAGATCCGCTGCACGCACAAGGCGTGTTTGGCCGGGACAGGATTCGGTTCGATGAACAGGTCTTTGAAAAGCGGGTAAAGCCGCCGGTGTCCTTTGGCGGCAACTTCGGTCCGGCCTTGCAACCAGGCCCGGACATAATCGGAGACCTCCTTGGGCACGACATTCGAGGCCACGCTGATCACTCCGACCGCGCCGGCTGACAGAAAGGGCAGGGTGAGCGAATCGTCCCCGGAAAGGATTTCGAAGGAATCCGGCAGGGCGTGGCGCAGTTGATTGACCCGTTCGACGGTTCCGCCAGCTTCCTTGATGGCGACAACGTTCGTGGTGTCCTCGGCCAGACGGACCACGGTTTCGACCCCGATTTCCACGCCGCAACGACCGGGAATGCTGTAGAGGATGATGGGAAACTTCACCGCTTCGGCGATGGCCCGGAAATGGCGGTAGAGTCCTTCCTGCGAAGGTTTATTGTAATAGGGAGCGACCAATAGGGCGGCATCCGCGCCCATTTTTTCCGCTTCGGTGGTGAGGGTGATTGCCTCGGCGGTGGAATTGGAGCCCGTGCCAGCGATCACTTTGCAGCGCCCGCGTGCGGCGGTGATCGCGGCCAGAATGACCTCGTTGTGTTCGTCGTGATCGAGGGTGGGCGATTCGCCGGTTGTTCCCACCGGGACGATGCCTTCCACTTCACCGGCAATTTGTTTTTCGATCAGGGCCTGGAAGGCGGGCGCGTCAAAAGTGCCGTTCAGAAACGGAGTGACCAGGGCAGTGTGGGTACCGGCGAATGACATGGGGCGAAAAGTTTACAGCGAAATACTTCCGTCGAAAACAAAATCCGCCGGACCTGTCAGCGTGACATTGGTAAAACCGGCATCGTTTTTGGCAAAACCCACCCGCAGAGTGTCGCCGCCGCGCACCAGAACGGAGATGGAGGAGGGATCGCCGGAGCGCAGATGATGCAGGATGGCAGCCGCGCAAACGCCGGTGCCACAGGCGAGGGTTTCGTCCTCGACCCCGCGCTCGTAAGTGCGGATGGCAATGTGGGAGGGAGCCAGGGTCTGGACAAAATTCGCATTGGTGCCCTTGGGGGAAAAAGCGGGGTGATGACGCAAGGCGGCGCCATCCGCCACCACCGCAACCTGCTCGATGTCCTCCACGAAGACCACTGCGTGCGGCACCCCGGTGTTGAGAAAATGCACCTCCTGCGGGCGTCCATTGACCTCGAGAATCTCCGGCTGGCGGTGTGCGTGCGGGTCGCTCATGGAGATTTCCACCAAATCCCCATGGTATCGTGCACCGATGAGACCGGCCGGAGTTTCAAAAGAAATGCTGTCCTGGTCCACACCGCTGATTTTTTTGGCAAAGCGGGCGAAACACCGGGCGCCATTTCCGCACATCTCGGCCTCGCCGCCGTCGGCGTTGTAATACCGCATGCGGAAATCCGCCCCGTTGGCCGGCGGTTCCACGACCAAAACCCCGTCGGCTCCCACGCCGCGGTGGCGGTCGCAGAGGAGGGCGATGGTCGGGGTTTCAAGCCGGAGCGCGGAGTCGCGATTGTCGAGCAGGACGAAATCATTGCCCGCGCCGTTCATCTTGGTGAAGGAAAGTTGCATGGAAAAGGTGAGAGTCTAAGCGGAATGGGCCGCTTGCACAAGCGGACGGACAAAATCGCCGATGCGTTTCGCCAGATCGGGGGCCGCGGCATTCTCAGCGATGCGGCGGACGATGGCGCTGCCGACCACGACGGCGTCCGCATCGCGGGCCACGGCGGCGGATTGTTCCGGGGTGGAAATGCCGAAACCCACCGCGATGGGCAGCGCAGTGTGTTGGCGGAGTTCGGCCACCTGCGCCGCAATGGTATCAGAGAGGCTTGTTTGCTCACCTGTGACGCCTTCGCGGGAAACGTAGTAGATAAAACCGCGACCCGTCGCACTGATGGTGGCCATCCGCGCGGGCGGGGTCGTCGGGGCGATGAGACGGATGGGATCCAGTCCTCCGGCCGCGACCAATTCGGCGTTTTGGCCGGCTTCCTCCGGCGGTAAATCCAAAATCAGCAGACCGTCCGCGCCAGCCGCCGTGGCATCGGTCAGGAACTTTTCGAAACCGTAGCTGTAGATGGGATTCAAATAGGTGAAGAGCACGACGGGCAGTTGCGACTTAACGCGAAACGCCCGCACAAGATCCAAGGCGCGAATAACCGTCATCCCAGCCGCCAAAGCGCGGCCCGAGGCGGCTTGAATGGTGGGGCCATCGGCCAGCGGATCGGAGAATGGGATTCCCAGCTCGAGGACGTCCACGCAAGCAGCTTCCAGCTCATGCATGATCGCCAGCGTCGCATCAAAATTCGGGTCGCCGGCTGTGATGTAGGCGACGAAGCCTTTCTGACCTTTGGCGGCAAGATCCTGGAAACGGCGGGCGATGCGGGTCGAATTCACGGAAAAGTCGGAGAGAATCGGCTGCCGGACGATCAGCTGGCAAGCTAATCCCGCAGGCAGAAAAATGATTAAGCGCCTGCGCGAATCCCCGGGGCTGTGAGCAAGTCTTCCGATCGCATTCTCTCGGGCCGCCTTTGGAGACTTCTTCCGAAGTTATTCACACGATGAAAACCCGCTGCATTCTATGGGTATATCAATAACATCATATAATGTATGTCATGTATAATATAAGGGAACAGGGAGATTGATGGCGGAGCGCTTCCTGGCTTTTGTCATCTCTCCTTCTGTTCGGAAGAATCCCGGGCAGCCGGAGTATTGGGTCCGGGAGTTTGGACGGTGAAAGCCGGAACCTCACCATTGCCGTCCGCTGCGGGAATCGTCTTGGGCGGATTGGATTGCAGTGGAACAGTCGATTGTTTGGGTGGCGGATTGGTGGGCGGACGGAGAAATCCGAAATCAGCGCCACCGCGTTGAAAAAGCAGCCAACCGAGAATTGCCACGAGGACAATTAGAACCAATACCGTCCAAGTCGAAAGACCCTGCTTCCGCTTAACAATGTTCTTCGGCCCGGACTTCGGTTGGATCTCGGCCTTCGCCGGCCGCGGCCCCCTTCCGGCCCCGAACTCATCCAGTCGCTTGGCAATCTCAAAGGGATCTTCTTTCTCGGGCATATGACGTCGCGGTTCAAGGCTCACACCACCCTCAGCAACCGGGGCAAGAGTTCGTTCAGTCCTCTTGCCAGATTCTTTTGGGCGGTTTTGGCGTTTTTCAGAAGCTGGTTAAATCCGGAAACGCTTGAGGGATTGGCGATGAGATGGCGGAAAAGCTGGAGTGGCTCCGGCCGGCCGGTGGCGGGATTCAGTAAGGCGCTGGCCGGCACCGGCATGTTCTCATCGGCCGTATCGCTGATGCAGCGCAGTGCCAGCATGGGGATTCCGTGTTCCTGACACACAGCGGCAATGTGGGAGGTTTCCAGGTCCCCGACCATGCAGCCTGTTTCCTGCGCCAGGTTCCGCTTGTCCTCCGCCCGCTCGATGATGGCCGACGCAGTGTGAATCTCCCCAATGTGCCAGTCTGGGCCAAGATTCAGCCGCGCAAGAATGTCGGAATCCGTGAAGTTCCTCCCGATAACCAGGTCCCCGGCCGCGAGGTGCGATTGCAATCCGCCGGCGAAACCCGCCGAAATCACAAGGGATGGCCGGTTATCCACCAGCTTCCTTTCGAGGATTCCGGCTGCGGCCTTTCCCATTGCGCCCATTTGCCAAACGGCAACCCGCATGCGCCGGTCCTGCTTGGCGCAGAAAACGGCGCTTTCAAATTCCAGCGCGAAAACGATGGCGATCATGGGAGGTTTTTCTTTCTTATCACGACCTCGATCATGGTGCGAGCCGGACCAGTGCTTTTTGTCTGCGGTGGCAGGGTTTTCTCGTGACAAGCATTGATAAAGGTCGAGGACTGATCGTCCCCGAGGGAGACCCGCAGGCGGATCTGCTTGTCGTCGCGGGCTGCGGGCAGACTGACAGCGTCGAGCGCTTTTGCGAGAGCTTCCACCCGCGCCAGCTCGCCTTCGGGATCTTCGACAAGCAAAACGATCTCGCGATCACTCGAAGCCTCAATGACGGCCGGATTCAGGCTTTTGTCGGCAATCTCCTCGAGGGCCTTCTGCAATGGCGCCGCTGTTTCCGCTTCCGCGGCCGGAGACGGCGCGACGCGTTTCGGGCTGAAGGCGGTTTGCAAGGACGCGATCACGAAGGCAATCGGCAGAGCCAGGGCTAAAAGCGCCACCGTCGCGACGATAAGAACCTGGGGGTTGAGACGGAATTGTTTGGGTTCTTCAGTTTGCACAGTTGACCGGGCGGTTGCGCTCTAGGATATTCGCCTCCCTTTCCTGATGTCCATCGCACGTACGCGCAATTTTTGCATTATCGCCCACATTGACCACGGCAAGACGACCTTGTCCGACCGGCTTTTGGAATTCACCGGCACAATCCAGAAACGGGAGGCCCAAGAGCAGTTGCTCGACGCCATGGATCTCGAGCGCGAACGAGGCATCACCATCAAGGCCCATCCCATTGCCATGAAATACAAGGCCGCGGACGGGGAAACCTACCGGCTCAATCTTTCCGATACTCCGGGCCATGTGGATTTCTCCTATGAAGTTTCGCGTTCCCTCGCCGCCTGCGAGGGTGCCTTGCTGATCATTGATGCCGCCCAGGGCGTGGAGGCCCAGACGGTCGCCAACGTCCATCTCGCGGAAAAACAGGGACTCAAACTGATTCCGGTCATCAACAAAATCGATTTGCCCAATGCGGATATCGACACGGCTCTCAAGCAGTTGGAGGACATTCTCGCCATTCCGGCGGAGGAAGCCATTCTGGCCAGCGCCAAGGCTGGCATCGGCATTGAAGAAATTCTCGAGGCGGTCGTGGCCCGCATCCCCTCGCCCTCCGGCAAGGCCGATTCCCGGCTGCGCGCCCTCACCTTCGACTCGTCTTTCGACACGTATCGCGGCGTTGTGATCTACACGCGGGTCGTCGATGGCACGATCAAGGCGGGCGATCCCGTCAAACTCATGTTCACCAACCGGGCCTATGAGGTTAAGGAAGTCGGCATTTTCCGCCCCCAACTTCCGAAATTCCTCGTGCAGGACCAGCTCCAGGCCGGCGACATCGGCTATGTGATCGCCAACATCAAATCCAGCGTGGAGGTCAAGGTCGGCGACACCCTGACCAATTCGCGTCTGCCGGCCGAATCCCCCCTGCCGGGATTTCAGGAGGTCCAGCCCATGGTCTTCAGCGGAATTTACCCGATCAACACCGCGGATTTCGAGGGCCTCAAGGCCGCCATGGGCAAACTGCAACTCAACGACGCCGC
>JBMOHI010000032.1:0-13031 GCA_049317925.1 Terrimicrobiaceae bacterium | reverse complement strand
CGGTGTGGCGCGGGGCCGAGGAGGCCATTGCCGTCGCAACCCCGCCCTCCGTTCTGCGCGAACTCCAGAAATTCAAGACGCCAATCCGGATCTTTCCGTGACGAGCAAATGGTGACTTCCAGCGACTTTCTGGTCATCGGCGGAGGCATCATCGGGATCAGCATTGCCCGCGAATTGAAACGCCGTTTTTCCGATCAGTCCGTCACCGTCATCGAAAAGGAATCGGCCTGCGGACTCCACGCCAGCGGGAGGAATAGCGGAGTGATCCACGCCGGCTTTTACTACAGCGCGGACAGTCTCAAAGCCCGCTTCACCCGCCAGGGCAATCAGGCTTTGCGGGCGTATTGTGAGAGCAGGGGAATCCCCGTCCTTCCGTGCGGGAAGCTGGTCGTGGCGCGTGATGCGAGCGATCTTCCGCAACTCGACGAACTGCTGCGGCGCGGTCAGGCCAACGGCGTTCCCTTGCAATCCCTCAGTGCAGACGAAGCGAAAGCCATCGAGCCGAGGGCGAAAACCTTCGATCGGGCAATCTTTTCGCCCTCCACCGCCTCGGCCGACCCGGCCCGCGTGATCACATCCCTGCGCACCGACGCCACGAACGAAGGGATCGTGCTCCTCACCGGCTGCGCTTATCAGAGCAGCACAAACGGCCGCGTCGGCACGTCGCAGGGTGAACTTTCCTGCGGCCACGTGGTCAATGCGGCCGGGCTTTATGCGGACAAAATCGCGCGGGATTTTGGTTTCTCCAAACGGTACCGCATTGTGCCGTTCAAGGGACTTTACCTTTACTCCAACGAACCCGCGGGCAGTTTGCGCACCCATATTTATCCCGTGCCTGATCTCCGCAATCCCTTCCTTGGCGTGCATTTCACGGTCCGCGCAGACGGACGAATCAAGATTGGCCCCACCGCCCTTCCTGCTCTCTGGCGCGAAAATTACGGAGGCTGGGCCAACTTCAATGCCGCGGAATTCCTGGAAACGCTTTTCCGCGAGGCCGGGCTGATGGTTTCTTCCGATTTCGACTTTAAAAAACTGGCCTTGGAGGAACTGAAAAAATCTTCACGCGGGCAAATGGTGAATCTGGCCGCGCAACTGGCCCATGGGGTAACGGCGGGCGACTACCGGAAATGGGGCGAACCCGGCATCCGCGCCCAGTTGTTCGATATCGAAACCCGCAAACTCGTCATGGATTTCGTGATCGAAGGGGACACGCGTTCGACCCACGTTCTCAATGCCGTCTCTCCCGGTTGGACCTGTGCCCTGCCGTTTTCCGAGTATGTGGTGGAACGCATCGCGGGCGGGGCCGAGTGTCTTTGAACAATCGCCGCGCCCGGTATTGCCACACCCGCCGCGAATGGGCATAAATTCGCCATGAAAATTCTCATCACCGGGGGAGCCGGCTACATCGGTTCCGTCCTCACACCCGAATTGCTCCTGGCCGGCTATAAAGTCACGGTTTTGGACTCCCTTCTCTTCAATCAGTTCAGCCTCGCCTCATGCGTGGCCTCGCCAAACTTTGAGTTTGTTCATGGAGATTGCCGGAATGCCGAACTGATCCGTACGCTAACGAAGAAGGCTGATGTCATCATTCCGCTCGCCGCCGTGGTCGGTGCGCCCCTCTGCAATCGCGACCCCTACACCGCGCAAACCACCAACGAGGAAGCGGTCAAGATGCTCTGCCGGACCCTCAGCCCGAAGCAGCGGATCATCCTCCCGGTGACGAACAGCGGCTATGGCATCGGGGCCAGATCGAAAAAATGCGACGAGAACTCCCCCCTGCGTCCCATTTCGCTTTACGGCCGAACCAAAGTGGAGGCGGAGAAAGCCGTGCTGGAGCGGGGCAACGCCCTCTCTTTTCGTTTCGCCACCATTTTCGGCATGTCCCCGCGCATGCGACTGGATCTGTTGGTCAACGATTTCGTTTATCGCGCCTATCGCGACCGCGCCCTCACCGTTTTCGAGGGACATCACCGGCGCAATTTTTTGCACATCCGGGATGCGGTGAATGCCTTCCTTCATGCCTTGAAACACTTCGAGCGCATGAAGGACAATGCCTACAATGTCGGCCTGGAGGAAGCCAACCTGACCAAGATCCAGCTCTGCCAGCGCATCAAAAAACATTTCCCCGATTTTGTTTTTTTCGAGGCCTCCGTGGGGGAGGATCCCGACAAGCGGGATTACCTTGTCTCCAATAAAAAGATTCTGTCCACCGGTTTTCGGACCAAGTGGGATCTCGACCGCGGCATCACCGAGCTAAAGAAAGGCTATCCGATGTTGGGCCGGAATCCCTACGGCAACATCTGAGTCTCATGAACGTCGCCATCCTTTGCGGCGGATTGGGCACCCGTTTGCAAGAAGTCCACTCCGGGTGTCCCAAGGGTCTGGTTCCCGTGGCCGGCCGGCCGTTTCTTCACTATCAGCTCGACAGGCTGGCAGCCACCGGCGTGGCCGGGGTCGTTCTCTGCACGGGACATCTTGCCGCTGAGTACGAAGCCGCCTTTGCCGGGGGGTATCGAGGCATGGCCGTGGACTTCTCGCGGGAATCCACGCCCCTCGGGACTGGCGGCGCTCTGAAACTCGCGGAATCATTTTTCGACCAGAATGAGGTCGCGGTCCTGAATGGAGACTCCTACTGCGAATTTGACCTTAAAACGCTGTCCGAATTGCGAACAAAGACAGGGGCCATCGCGGCCATGGCGCTGGTCCACCAGGAAAATTGCGACCGTTTTGGCCGGATCGAGCGCGAGAACGGCATGATCACCCGGTTTGAAGAAAAATCCACCTTGGCGCGGCCTGGCAAAATCAATGCCGGGGTTTATTTGCTGGATCGTTCGTTGGTATCAGAGATCCCGAGGGACCGGCCGGTTTCGCTGGAAAAGGAACTCTTCCCGGCTTGGATTCCCCGCGGCATCGCCGCCCATGAGCTCGGGGGGGCCTTTGTGGACATCGGCACCCCGGCGTCGCTTGAAGAGGCGGATCGGGTGTTGCTTGATCTTGTTCCACCGGTCTGAAACAAACCGTCAACCCGGAATCCCGCCACCGCTTTTTTCTTACTCTGCGCATTCTGTTATTCCGTCCCGAGCCCAATTCATAGAAAAGAGGCATTCCTCATGATCATCAGCCGCACCCCTTATCGGATTTCTTTTCTGGGCGGAGGAACGGACTATCCTGAATGGTTCCGCCAGCACGGCGGCGGGGTGCTGGCCACGGCGATAAATCGCTACTGCTATCTGACCTGCCGCTATCTGCCGCCGTTTTTTGAACACAAGTTCCGTGTGGTCTATTCGCGCACGGAGGATGTTCGCGAGATTGCGGAAATCCAACATCCGGTCGTGCGCACCGCTTTGGAGGCATTCCAATTCCGCAACGGTTTGGAAATCCACCACGACGGCGATCTTCCGGCCTACAGCGGGATGGGGTCGAGTTCGGCGTTCACCGTGGGAATTCTCCACGCCCTGCACGCTTTGCGAGGGGAGATGGTTTCGAAGCGGGAACTGGCCACCTCGGCGATCGAGGTCGAGCGGGAGAAGCTGCGCGAAACGGTCGGCTGCCAGGATCAGATCACCGCAGCCTTCGGCGGGTTCAACCATATTGAGTTTCCAACCAGCGGGGATTTCCGCATCGAGCCCATCATCCTTACCAGTGGCAGACTTGAGGAGATGGAGGATCACCTCATGTTGTTCTTCACCGGCGTCTCGCGAATCTCCTCCGAAATTGCCGGCAGCTATGTCAAGAATCTCAAAGCCAACGAGGCCCACTTGATGCAGTTGCAGGAAAAGGCCCGCCTCGGCAAGGAGTTGCTGGTTTCATCCGGGCGGCTGGAGGAGTTCGGCCGGTTGCTTCACGAAAGCTGGCTGGGGAAGAAATTGCTCAGCGAGAAGGTTTCCAGCGCAGGAATCGATGAGATTTACGAGCAAGCCCGCGCGGCGGGAGCTTGGGGCGGCAAACTGCTGGGCGCCGGCGGCGGGGGATTTCTTCTGCTTTTTGTCCCCCCGAATCACCAGAAAGCCGTCCGGCAACGCCTGCACAAATTGATTCATGTGCCGATCAAGTTTGAAGCCAATGGCAGCCAGATCATTTATTATGAACCCGAAAAGATTGAAGAACCTGTTTGATCAATGACCAAGGAAGATCTCATCGCTTTTGAGGAGGAAATTGCGGCGGAATTTAATGCCGCGCATATCGCTGCACCCGTTCATCTCTACAGCGGGAACGAGGAGGAAATGGTCGCGATTTTTCAGTCCATCCAATCGGACGATTGGGTTCTTTGTTCATGGAGGAGCCACTATCAATGTCTGCTCAAGGGGGTGCCGAGAGAACGCGTGAAGAATGAGATTCTGGCCGGCCGTTCGATCTCTCTTTGTTTTCCCGAGCACCGGATTTTTTCGTCGGCCATCGTTGGTGGGGTGCTGCCCATCGCCACGGGCATTGCCATGGCCATCCAGCGGGCGGGGGGCACCGAACGGGTCCATTGTTTCCTGGGGGAAATGACCGCAGAAACCGGCCTGGCTCATTCCTGCATCAAGTACAGCCGGAACCATAAGCTGCCCATCCGCTTCATCGTCGAAGACAATGGCAAGTCGGTCTGCACCGATACGAGGGAAACCTGGGGGACGGACATCCTGTCCTACGAAAAAAACAACGACCCCCTCGTCCACTACTACCGCTACCAGACCAAGTATCCCCACGCCGGGGCCGGTGTCCGCGTCCAGTTCTGATATGAAGTACGCTGAAGCGCTAAAGGCCGCCATGGAAATCCTGGCTCAGGACGACAGGGTGGTGTTTCTCGGCCAGGCCGTCTCCGTGCCGGGAACCGCCATGTTCAACACGCTGAAGGATGTCGCGCCATCCAAACGGATCGAACTCCCCGTGGAGGAAGAAATGCAGATGGGCATGTGCAATGGCATGGCGCTGACCGGACTCGTCCCCGTGTGTGTGTATCCACGATGGAATTTCCTCCTGCTCGCCATCAACCAAATCGTGAACCACCTGGATAAGATATCCGAAATGTCCAGTGGCGGATACAGTCCCAAAGTCATTATTCGCACCGCCATCGGCTCCGAGAGACCGCTTCACCCCCAGTCGCAACATGTGGGCGACTTTACAGACGCCCTCCGCCTCATGTGCCGGAACATCGAAGTGATCCGTCTGGAGGAAGCCGATGAAATCCTTCCCGCCTACGAGAAAGCCTTGAAACGCACGGATGGCAAATCGACCCTTGTGGTTGAATACGGGGATTACCATGGAGAGAAGTGACCCGGTGACGAAGGCTTCCACCTCCCTGGACTGGCCGCTGATGTCGAACAACATCTCCCGGGCCGATATTGATGCCGTGATCGATTTTCTTTCACCGGAACCAGCCCCCATCCTCACGCAATCGAGCCAAGTGAAGGCATTCGAAGAGGAATGGTCTCGCTGGCTGGGCGTGAGGCACAGCGTCTTCGTCAACTCGGGCTCCTCGGCCAACCAAATCACCCTGTTCGCCCTGAAGCAAATGCGCGGCGGGGGAAAAATCATCGTTCCCACCCTCACTTGGGTTTCGGATATCGCCTCGGTTTTGCAAGCCGGCTTCGAACCGGTTTTCGTGGACATCAATCCGCGCACACTCGGGATGGATACCGAGCAAGTCATCGCCGCACTGGATGAGGATGTCCGCGCCGTCTTCTTGACCCACATCCTCGGCTATAACGCATTGGACGACCGCCTGCTGGATGAGTTGCAGCGGCGGGACATCCCCCTGATCGAAGATGTCTGCGAGTCGCACGGGGCGACGTTCCAGGGGCGGAAGCTGGGGACATTCGGGTTATGCTCCAACTTTTCCTTCTACTACGCCCACCACATGAGCACCATCGAAGGGGGCATGGTCTGCACCGACGATGAAGAGCTGTACGAAACACTACGAATGTTTCGCTCGCATGGCATGGTGCGGGAGATGGTATCGGCGGATCGCAAGCAGGCCTTCGCAGCACGCCATCCGGATCTGACACCGGATTTTATTTTCGCCTTTCCCGCCTTCAACGTCCGCAGCACGGAAATCAATGCGGTGATCGGACGCAGCCAGCTCTCCCGGTTGGACTCCAATAACGCTCTGCGGCGGCGGAATCTGGAAATTTTCCTGACCAACCTCGATTCCCGCCGCTATCGCACGGACTTTGCGACCGAGGGTAGCTGCAACTACGCTTTCACCCTGGTGTTGAACGACGCCGACGAAGCGCTCAGGGATCGCGTACAAGATGCATTACGTGCCGCGAAGGTCGAGTTCCGGCGCGGAACATCCGGAGGAGGAAATCAATTGCGCCAACCGTATCTGCGCAAACTCCTGGGCGACATTCATGGCAATTATCCCCGAATTGAGCATGTGCATTTTTTTGGATTTTACATCGGAAATTATCCCGATCTTGACCCGGCGAAAATTCTCCGGCTCTGCGAAATCTTGAATCAATGCTGAATCGTCCCCTTGATGTACTTTTCGTGGAGGCGGATTCCTCCGCTTCCTCATACCAGGATCTGAGCAAGGTGTTCTCGGCAATCGAGACCCCTACCTGGAGTCTGCTGCTGGCGCAAAGCTGCCGGGCCGCAGGATTCGGGGTTGGCATTCTGGACGGCAATGCGGAACGACTTACCGAAACCCAGGCGATTTCGCGAATCACATGCGCAAGGCCACGAGTGGCTTGCTTCGTGGTCTATGGACAGAACCCCAACTCCGGAACCACCAACATGGCCGGAGCCTTGCGTCTTGCCGCCGCACTCAAGGCAGACAGTCCCGAAATTCTCATTTGCTTAGTGGGCTCCCATGTCAGCGCCCTCCCCCGGGAGGTTTTGGGTCATGCCGCAGTGGACTTCGTGCTTTTGAACGAAGGCGTCTATGCCCTGCGCAACCTTCTCACCGCCCTCGGCAGCACCAAAGAGGTGCACTTCGGAGCAATTCGCGGCATCGGCTGGAAGGACGGACCGGAAGCATTGCTCAATGAGCCCGAACGGGTGGTGCCCCAAGATCGCATGGACCTCGACCTGCCCGGATACGCCTGGGATTTACTTCCCTATCGGGACAAGCCGCTCGATCTCTATCGCGCGCATTTCTGGCACTCGGAATTCGACCATGCCAAACGCACCCCTTTCGCCGCGATCTATACCTCGTTGGGCTGCCGGTTCGCATGCGACTTCTGCATGATTAACATTGTGAATCGGAAGGACAATGCCGAGGGCATCAGTTCCGCCGACTCGCGAGGTATGCGCTATTGGTCGCCGGATTTCATCCTGGGGGAGTTTGACAAACTCGCCGCCCTCGGGGTTGAAACGCTCCGACTTTCCGACGAGATGTTCTTCCTCGATAAGCGATACTATGAACCGCTGCTAAACGGACTCATTGAACGCGGGCACGACTTTCGCATGTGGTCTTACTCGCGCGTTGACACCGTGCGGAACGATTTCCTCGACCTCTTTCGCAAAGCCGGCGTGGGGTGGCTCGCGCTCGGAATTGAGGCGGGAAACCAGACCGTCCGGCGCGAGGTCTCCAAAGGAAGCTTTCAAGAGGTCAATATCCGGGAAGTCGTCCGGCAAACCCGGGACCATGGCATAAACGTTATCGCCAATTATATTTTTGGCTTTCCCACCGACACCTTGGAAACCATGGGCCAGACCCTAGACCTGGCTCTCGAGTTGAACACGGAAATGGTCAATATGTATCCCTGCATGGCTTTGCCGGGCAGTCCTTTGTATTACACCGCAAAACAAATGGGGTGGAAGTTGCCGGAGACTGAGGCCGGCTACGGTTTCCTGTCTTACGACAGCCAGCCGTTGCCGACAAAAACTCTCAGCGCAGCGGATGTCCTGAGATTTCGCGACGACGCGTGGCAGCGGTATTTCACCGATCCCGGATATCTTGATCTGGTCGAAAGAAAGTTCGGCCAGCGCGAACGGCAGAATGTCGTCGAAATGTCGGCGATCAGACTACGCCGGAGGTTGCTTGGAGACTGAGGTCCGGTCTCGTCGCGGTTTTCCCTTCACGAATTCGTGAAGAAATTGGAAGTAATATGCCGCTCCCCAGCGCAGCACTTGCAGTTTCCGTTCGCCGCCCAACCGCTTCGGTTCGTTTGAACCAATCTCGCCCACCTTATAGGCGTGCGAGACACTGCGCACCGAAAGCAATGGCTCAATACCAATAACGGTCCCGAACAAACGCTCCGGCAACGAATAAGCCACTTCCTTATCCAAGCCCAATTCGTAGAAAAGCGCTGTTCGATACCCCCGGTAAATCCCCATCGCGTCCGTGTAGTTTGCGCCAAAAAGAACGTTAACGGTCCGGGTGAACAGCCAGTTTCCAAAACCGGTCACCATGTCATCGTCTTCACTGCTGGCTTCCCCGAAATATCGGGAAGCCACCACCATGTCGTAACCCTTACCGAGTTCCGCAATCAGTCTGGGCATATCCTCGGGTATGCAATTCCCGTCAGGGCTCATCGTAATGACAATATCCCCCCGGATCAAAGGCCAGGCTTCGATATAAGCGTGGCGAATTCCGCGCCGCTTCTGGACATAGAATTCCGCGCCGTGCCTGGCGGCAATTTCTTCCGATCCATCACGGGAATTCCCGTCGGAAATCAAGATCTGGTCACAGCCCTGTTTTTTAATTCGGGGAAGGAATTCCTCTAAACCAACCGCCTCATTGAGTGTTGGAATGAATACGGTAATTTTCGGGGATGTCATATTTCGATTGTGGGACACAACTTGGAGCCGGTGTGGTAACTCCCGGCTTATCGATTCAATTCCGTTTGGTTGATTGACTTAAACGGAGATTGCATGCTGGAGGAATTCGCGGGATTCTCAAGCACGACATAATTTTTGCTCTTCAAAACGATCGGCCACTTGCCTTCCTGGAGTTTCTTGACCAGTTCCGAGACATTGGGTTCGCCAAATGCCCACTTCTGCTCATTGTCGCCGACTACCGCATATCTGGCATTCTCCAGCGACACATCGTACAAAAAACGCTCACGCTTGTTTCCAAAGTCATATCCTTGGGTGGGATAGCCATACCACGTGACAATCTGGAGGTAGTTCGCCGTCCGGGCCTTTAGCAACCAGGCGAGGGTGTATCCGCAGGCCACAAAATCCTTTTCCGTCGTGCGCTCGTTCAACCAACGGGCAACGTCCTCGACTTCCTCAGTTGACTGGGTGGCCCAATACTGAGCGCGCGAGAAAATTCGCCCGTCCAGGGAGAGCGGCAGTTGTTGCAGAATAGCTATGGCGGGAAGAACAAACAGGGCCGATGTCGTGAAACGACGGACCTCGGGATGCAAAACGTTTTTCCTCTTCAGCCAGCCGCGAAAGAAGATCAGGATCGACGCCCATGCCAGACAGAGCGTCGGCAAGATGACCAGAGCTTGATAGTAAAACAGGGGCAGGTTCTGCCGGTTTTTGACCTGCATAAATATGACAAAGGCCCCGACAAGAAGAATCGGATAAAGTCTCCGCCGGGCCGAAACGATCAATCCGAATGCGATGGCGGCATGGAACCAGTCCTGCCGCATGAAAAACCAAAGATTATCAAATGCCTTCGCCCCGGAACCATCCGATTCTCCCCGGCTTGTAAAGGTAAACTTCAAGAGATTGAGATCGTCGAAGAGCCATTGCTTGTTCGTAAAGAACGCCAGAGCCAGCGAGAAACCGATCATCACCGCCGCGGGACCGAGAAGGAGAAACCAGCTCTTCCAGCGTTTTATCCGGCAAAGTGAACCTGAAATTGCCGCGTGAATAAACAGGGGATGGGCCCCGGCCGCCAGCCCAAGGCCGAGCCCGGCCTTCAAATCGTTGCCGATTCCGGCCGGTCGCAACAAAAACAGGGTCATGAGGAGAACTCCCAATCCGACCATGTTATGGGCATAAGTCATGCGGAAATGAACGATGCTTTGGTCGTAGGTAAGAAACATCAGACAGGCAAAGAGACTGGGAGCACGGCCCAATGAGCGGCGTCCTAGAAAGTAGATCGCCAGGGCACAGCACAACGCGAGCAGAACGTTGAGGAAACGGGAGCCAAGGATATCACCGTTGGTGGCCAGGCCGAAGAGGCCGGCGACGAAATGATAAAAGGGCTGATAGGGATTGTGCGGATGCCAATAAGTGCCTTGGAGCCCGTACAGGGTCATCTTCCCATGAACGAGATCCATCGCTGTTTTATGGATATTCGTCTCGTCATTATACCACGGAGGACTGGTTCTCAGATGAGGCAGGTAAAGGACTGCCCAAATTGAGGTGATGAGAAGGAATGCCCAAAGCGAAGAAAACCGGCCCCTCTTCAGATTTCGAAAAAGTTTCATCAGTGATCCTGATTGAGAAGATGGCCGCATGGGAGCCCTTCTAGCTATCAGAGTGAGGTTTCCGTTCAACTTTGAAAATTCCATCCCGGCTTGTGCGGCGCTCAATACCCGATTCCTGCATTCTCGGGAGAATCAGGACGCCCAAGGCTTGACCAACGAACCCGCTCGCTGGGTCCATGCTTCACCCTCCGCAAAGCTGATTTCCCGCCGGCATCTTGGTTAACCTCCCCTTGAGCGAATACTCCCTTGGCCAGCCTCAAGACGTTCACCGCAGCTCTAACTCGCGCTTTGAACGCCGCATCCCGCGCTCAGCGCTGGTTTGGGCCGTGATTTTCAGCGCCACTCTCTTCCCCCGGGTTCCGACCACTGTTTCTGGCACGATGAGAATTAGAAATGCGTGACCAAGCCCGCAATGCACCAGCGTCAAACAAATTGACAGGGCCGCCCGCCAGCCCGTTTGATCGACTCGCCTTGAAGAACGACGCCGCACCTTCGCCCGCCACCTCCTCGTGGCGCCCCGCCGTGGTTCAGGCCCGCGTTATTCTCGGTCTCCTTGCCATCGTCCTGGGGGCCATCCTCATTTTTGGCGACAAGCCGTGGGAGGTGAAGGTGGCGGAGGGCGGCAGGATGAAGATTTCCCAATACGTCGCCATTTATTTTTGGGCGGCCGCGTTGGGCAATCTTGTGCTGGTTGGCCTCCTTGCCGCAACAGCGTCCTGGTGGACGCGGCCCATGCCGGACCGGCAATGGGCGGCTGAGAAAAAAACCTCCCATCTCTTCCGTTGGCTGGTTCTCGGTGCCATGATCGTCGCAGCCGTCCTGGCCTGGCCGCGGATGGGACAAAGTTTCTGGCACGACGAATCCGACCGCGTGGAGGATGTCCTGGTCGGGAAATACAAAATGAACAAAGAGGGCCAGTGGCAATTCCGGCCTCTGTCCTGGCGGGACACCTTTTTCTACTACCGCGTGCCAAACCACGTTCTGCAAAGCGTCTTCAGCCGCGCCTCCAATGAGATCTGGCGCCTGGCGGCCCGGCCCGCCGGCCTTCAGTTCAGCGAGACCGCCATTCGTTTTCCCGGCTTTGTCGCAGGAATTGCTGCAGTCGGCGCACTGGCCTTGCTCCTGGCCCGCCTGGGATTTCCCGCAGCCGGCATCCTGGCCGCGTGGTTTCTGGCCATCCATCCCTGGTTTTTGCGGTATGCCACCGAGGCCCGCGCCTACAATTATGTGTTGCTCCTGGTGCCGCTGTATTTTCTCACGGTGCGGGCCGTGTGGCGGGAGGGCCGGCCCAGCGGATGGGTTGTCTTTGGCCTCCTGCAGTTTCTCCTCATGTATCTGTATCCGACCTGCGCGTTTGTGCTGGCCGTAACGAATCTGCTTTTGCTCCCCGCGCTCGTGGCCCGCTGGCGATGGACTCCGGATTTGCTGACCCAGTCGGCCCGCTGGCTGGTGGCGAACCTCGCGGCCGCCATGCTCTTCCTCCAGATGATGCTTCCCTGCATTCCCCAGTTCCTCGCTTATGTGGAAAAAACTCCCGGACAAGGTGCGCTCGGCCTCCGCTGGTTAAAAAACGTCGGGAGCTTTTTTCTGGCCGGCCTGCCGTGGAGCTATTCCTTCCAGCCGGACTCTCTTCACATCGAACTCTGGCCGTGGGCGATCGCTCATCCGAATTTCATGTACTCTATCGTCGGCGTGACGGTCCTGCTGCTGGTCCTTGGGTTCCTCCGCCTGATCCGCCAGGACATTCCCACCGCCCTCTTCGCGTTGGTGGTTCCTCTCGCGTCCCTGCTCTGCGTGGCCGAATCCTGGTATCGCGACGGCTACCTCTTCGAGTGGTATATCATTTTTCTTCTGCCCGTCTTGATCGCCTTTCTGGCCGTCGGATTGCGGGAGCTCTGTCGTATCGTGCCTTCCTCACCCGCACAAACCATCGTCTTTGCCCTGGTCTCCGCGCTTCTGCTCACCGGCTATGCCGCATGGACCACTCCCCAACGCGACTTCCTGCGCAACCACTCACTCCAACCCTACCGCGAGTCCGTCGAACTCACCCGCCCCACCCTTGATCCGCTTGACCCCGCCCAGGATTCCATCATCACCGCGACATTCTACAGCAAACCTTTCCCCTACGATCCGCGCATCATTCTTTTCGAGGATGGCCCCGAACTCGGACGCCTTGTCCGTCAGGCTGACGAGGAAAACAAGAGTCTCTTCATCAACCTCGGCTTCCTCGTCACCGTGCAGGGCGAACATCCCAACAAATACCGCTTCCTCAAAGAATCCGGCTATTTCGACGACCTCGGCATCCTGCCCGGTTTCATGGAAACGCTCGGACGTCACGTTTTCCGCTACCGGCCCGGCAGCGCGGCCGGCTTTGATTTTTCGACCATCCCGGTTGACATCGGCCGCTCCGACAAAGATCAACTGACTCCCGCCGTGGATATCGGCGGCGGCAAAAACTACCAGCCTCCCGGATAGTTAGCCTCTTTCCCAAACGCATTGACGGCGTGGCTGGCACCGAATATGCGGTAACCATCGCTATGCTCCTTTGGTGGCAGAAAGCCAGTCCGTACCGGCGGGCCCAAGTCCTTTGCGCGGCGGCGGCTCTCGTCGTCGTCATTATCCTCCTTCTCACGCCCAAGCCTTGGAACTTTGACTTCGCCACCGCGAAAAAAATCAAACTGCACGATTACGTGCGCGTTTATTCCTGGTGGGCGGGAC
>JBMOHI010000031.1:0-13037 GCA_049317925.1 Terrimicrobiaceae bacterium | reverse complement strand
GGAAACGGCCAGGACTGGGAAAAAAATCTCGCACAAGCCGGGTGGAAACCCATCCCCTGCTCGACGCCCCTGAAAGCTCCCCTCGGTAGCGTGCTGGTGTACGTTGGCGACGCCCGTCTGGGCAAGATCCCGCGCGGCACGCCCGGCGGCTATTACGGCCATGTCGAGATGGTTGCCCTGCATCAAGATGGACGCCGGCTTTATGTTTCCGATTGCCCGCGCGCCCTGCCTGGCGGAACGGTGCGCGATAACTTCACCGGCCGCGCCTGGCTGCCGCCGGGACAATCCATCTGGAAGGCTCCTCCGGTGGAGGATCAGGTGGCCGTGTTGATGGAAGAACGCAAACGGATGGCGATGGACGTTTTTGCCCGTCAGCGCGGCGAACTCACCTCGGTGCAGCAACCGGTCACGGCAAGTTCCCGCGAGAATCTTTGATACCGGCCTGATCGCCGGCTACTTCGGTCCGACGTACTCGCCGAAGACCAGGATGTTGCCATCCGGGTCGGTCACGGAGAACTCGCGCATTCTTGAGGGCTGATTCTTCAGGTCGCTAGTCATCTTGACGCCCCGGCTTTTTAATTCCTGATAAAAGACGTCTACTCGGGCCATCTTGATATAGCAGGACCCGTAACGCCCCTTGGGGGCGTTTTTGTCGAGGGCCAGTCCGATCTGGACAAAGTCCCGCCCGATCGCGGTGTAGCTTCCGCCGCTCTGCAAGACGACGCCGAATCCCAGCATCGCGTTGTAATACTCCACCGACCTGCCCATGTTTCGCACCAGCAGGGTCGGAATCAGGTCCAGCATTTCCGGCTTGGCACCCGGCGTGAAAAGCCCCGGGGCCGCGCCCGGAATGGCGGGCTGGCTACCCGGAACGAAAACGGGCGTGGTTGCCGGCGGGCTCGGCGGGAGCGGGATCGGTGTCGGTTCGGTGACTTGAGGGGGCGGAATCACCATGGAGTTGTTCGGCCCTGACTGCGCGGGCAGATTGGAGATCGTCGCCAAGGCCACCAGAACAAGACTGCGCGGGAATGCAAAATCCATACCTCGACGAATGATACCCACCCGAACGATTTTTTCATGCTTCTTTTTCAGCCGGCGGGTTTCTGCTTTGTGCTGTCCTGCCGGCGAGAGGCTGCTAGAAGAATGGTAATGGGCCGCACCTCCGTCATTGCCATTACGCAGTTTGTCTTTATCGCGCTCGGCACGATGGCCGTCACGGTTCTGGTCAATGCCGGGGCCATCCCCGCGTCCGGTGCGGGTCACCCGCTACCGCTCTTTCTCAAACAGTATGGACTGTGGTTTCTGGTGCTTCCGGTTTTTTGGGCGCTCTATGCCAACGTGGCGGGACGGGTGAACAAGGGTCCGCTTCTTCTCAATCTCGCCCACGGCATCGGCTGTGTTCTGGCCGCCGCCATCCTGCTGGTTTACGCGGCGGCTATTCTCTTTCCCGGAAACTGAGAAAAAAGGCCTGCGCCAGCCGGCCTCCGCCGTGCCAACGCGGTTGACACCGCCGCCTCCGCCGCGCACAGTCAGGGGTTCAACCCTAAATAAAATTATGGCACTTCCCGTTGGCACAAAAGCTCCCGATTTCACCCTCAAAAGCCTCGGCCCCGACGGGCTGGTGGATGTTTCCCTCAGCGCCAACGCCGGCGTCCAGGCCACGGTCCTGCTTTTTTTCCCGCTCGCCTTCACCGGTGTGTGCACCCAGGAATTTTGTGACGTCACGGCAGGACTGAAGAATTATCAGGACCTCAAAGCCGAAGTGATCGGCATCAGCGTGGACAGCCCGTTCGCGCAGGATGCCTGGGCCAAGAAGGAAAAGATCACCATCAAACTGGTCAGCGATCTGAACAAGGAAGTGATCAAAGCCTACGATGTCGTGTTCCCCTTGCTGGCCGGAGTAGGCGACACGGCGGCGCGCGCGGCCTTCGTCATCGATAAGGACGGCGTGATTGTTTACAGCGAGCAAACCCCCAGCCCGAAGGAGCTTCCGAATTTCGACGCCATCAATGAGGCGTTGAAAAAGCTCACCACCTGAGCCGGATGCGCGCGGTTCTTGCCGTTCTTGTGCTGTGTGGTCTGGCCGCCTGCGACCGCCTGAAACCCGCGTCCGCCGCCCCGTCCACGCCCACTCCGACTCCTGAACCCGGCTTCGCCGGAGTGCCTGCGACTCCGCCTCCTGCCGCCGCCCCTGCGACCACGCCGGTGGCCACGGTTCAGGCTCCGGCCGAGGTCAACATGGACGCCGCCAACGCGGAAAATCAACTCGTCAAAAGCGAGGTGCTTTCCCGCATCGACGTCATGCCCGACCTCGAGCCGGAGGAAAAAGACAAACTCTACGTCCAGGTCGAGCGGGCCCGCGGAATGGGAAAAATCATCACGATTCCCTTCACGTCGGGGAAGTCCTCCGTCGGCTCCCCGGAGATCGCTGCCATGGCTGAAAAAATCAAGCTGCCGCAGATCCAGAAATTTGCCGATGATCCCACGGTGGTCTTCGTTGTGCTGGGCTTTGCTGACAAAAAAGGCGACGTGAAGCAGAACCAGGTCATTTCCCTTCAACGCGCGGAGAGCGTGGTGAAGGCGTTGAAGGAAGGCGGTCACGTCATGAATGTGACGCATGCGGTGGGGATGGGCAGTTCGGACATGTTCGATGCCAAGAATCTCGACAAGAACCGCGTCGTCGAGGTTTGGGCCGTTCTACCCTAATGGAGGGCAATGCTAGGAGGGAAAGAAGGGAACCCTTCGCCCTTCTTACATTGCCATTTGCTATAGGGGAAACGACAGCCGAGTCTTCGAGACAGGCTGCCGAAGGCAGAGCGAAGCGTCCAACGCGTTTCCCTCCAACCGCATGAGCACCGAGGTTCCGACTACCATCGGCCTCGCCCCGATTCCCCTGCGGGATGGCTTGGTCTTGGGACGCGGGGAGGACGCGGGTGCGATCCTGCCTGATGCCGCGGTTTCCCGCCGTCACGCCGCCGTGCGACGGGCCGCCACAGGCCACGGCTGGCGGATCGAAGACCTCGGCAGCCGCAGCGGCTCGTATCTCAACGGCCGGCTTTTTCAAAGCGAGGAACTCGTCTTCGGCGACCTCATCCGCCTCGGACCTTTCAACCTTCGCTACGACGGACGTTTCCTCATTGAGACAGCCGGCGTCACCGGGGCCCGCCTCGATGCCCGCCACCTCGACAAAACCGTGTCCGGCGTTCACATCCTCTCCGACGTTTCGCTCACCGTCACCCCTTGCCAGTTTGTCGGAGTCATCGGCCCCAGCGGTGCGGGAAAGTCCACCTTGCTCGACGCCCTCTGCGCCTTGCGTCCTGCCCATCGTGGCAGTGTGAAGCTGGACGGACTCGACCTCTACACCCACTACGAAGACCTGCGCGAGGAACTTGGCTACGTGCCGCAGGATGACATCGTCCCGCTGGATCTTTCCGTCGAGGACGCCCTGGTTTACAGCGCCCGTCTCCGTCTGCCGCGCAGCACGCCCCTGAGCGAGATCCGCAAACTTGTTCTTCACACCATGCGCCGGCTCGGCCTGGAGGAACGCGCCCGCACTCCCGTGGGCCGTCTCTCCGGCGGACAACGGAAACGCGTCAGCGTGGGAGCAGAGTTGCTGTGCCGTCCGCGTCTCATGTTTTTGGACGAACCCACCTCCGGACTCGACCCCGCGGCCGAGTTCCGTCTCATGGAGTCGCTCCGGCATCTCGCCGCCACCGGCTGCACGATTCTTTGCACGACGCACGTGATGGGGAACGCCTATCTTTTCGACCGCCTGGCGGTGATGTTCGGCGGGCGTCTCGTCTTTTTCGGCGAACCCGATAAAGCCCTCCAGCACTTCGGGGTCGACCGGCTCACCGTGCTCTACGACCGCCTGGAGGAAGCCCCTGCCAACACCTGGCCCTCCCATGAGGAGTCCTCCACGCCGTCCGATCCGCGCATCCTGCCCCGCCGCAGCAAACGCGCCGCCGCGCTGCCCATTCTCCTCCTCCGTCAGTCGGCCATTCTGCGGGCGGACCGGAAAAACCTCCTCCTCATGCTCGGTCAGCCGGTTTTTATCGGACTCATTGTCACCTGGGTCAGCAAGGACGCCTCACTCGTGCTCTTCTTCGCCTACATCGCGACTCTTTGGTTCGGTTGCGGCAACGCTGCGCAGGAGATCGTGAAGGAGCTCCCCATGTTCCGGCGTGAACGCCTCATCGGCCTCGGACGCCATCAATACCTCCTGGCCAAGTTTCTCTCCCTCGGCCGCATCACCGTCCTGCAAAGCCTGCTGCTCTACGCCGTGATGCAGCTTGGCGCCTGGGGGGTAGGCGGGTCGCCCGCTTGGCAGATTCCCGCCCTGATCATGACCGCGCTCGCCGCTGTGGGCATCGGGCTGGCCATCTCGGCCTGGGCAAAATCCGTCCTGCAAGCCGTCATGCTCGTGCCGCTCGTCCTGATCCCCCAGATTCTCTTTTCCGGCTTTACGCCCCCGGCCGGGGAGATGAAGCCCGGCCCCTACCTCGTTTCGCGGGTGATGCCCAGCGCAGCGGCGCAAAATGTGATGGACGTCAGCCTCTTTTGGAACCGGAAAATCACCGGCTCAATGCGGGTGGATTTCCCCTCCGCCTTCTCCAACCTGAACCGCGACAAATCCCTGAAAAATGGCCAGATTTTCCAAAATCCCCGGCCGGCCTGGTGGGGCCTTGGTGCCCTGACCGTATGGATCATCGGATCGTATTGGGCGGCATGGTTGTCGCTTAGGAAGAAAGAGAGAGGCTGATGGTGTTAAGGGAGTTAAAGAGTAATAATATATAAAACGCGTAATAAGGGTTCTATACGTAAAGCTGGGCGGGTCGCAGTCAAAATTCCAAAAAAAGGAAAGGGGATAGCGCAATAATTCCACCGATTTCGTAAATTCTTTCAAGAGGGTATTCCGCCCTGAACCTCTGGTGTAACCGACGGTCACAGACCGCCGCTACAAACCAGTCGACTGAGCTGCGCTTTCCTAGCTCAGCCCGAACAACCGGACGGCTTGGTTTTTTCCCTTGAGGTGGTGTTCGCCGAGGTCGTTGAAGGAGGAGTTGGGCTCTGGGAGGGCTTCCAGGAAATCCTCGGAGGCAGTGAGTTTCTGGTTGAGCTGTTTCATCAGGCCCTCGATGCGGAAGACGGTGTTGACGGTGTCGCCGATGATGGTGGCGTCGCGCTGGGCGACGAGTCCGATGTTGCCGCAGGTGACGAGACCGTGGTGGAGGGCCACGGCGATATGAAAGGATTTCGGCGAGGGATCTGTTCCCGCTGCGGGCCAGTGGCGGGTGGTGGCTTTTTCCAACATCTTGATTGCGCTGTCGAGGGCGTTGCGGGTTTCACCGCCGGGCCGGTCGTCCTGGCGGGTCCAATAGGCCAGGACGGCGTCGCCGATGAATTTGTCGACGGTGCCGCCATGGGCGTGGATGATGTTGCCGGCGTCGCGGAACCATTCGCCGAGGGAGCGGGCCAGGATTTCCTCCGCCAGAACCTCGGACATGGTGGAGAAACCGCGAATATCGCAGACCATTACGGCGACGATGGCGTTCTGGTCCTGGGTGGCATCGCTGCCGCCGGCGGCGAGGGTGACATCATAGCCAACATCGCTGGCGGCGGGGGATTCGCTTTGCTCGAAGGTGAGTTCGTTGTTGGTGACGCGAATGACCGCGCCGTGGCTGAGCGTGGTGGGGGTGATGACACGGCGGCCGTTGACGAAGGTGCCGTTGCGGCTGCCCAGATCCATGATCTGGTATTGGTAGGCGTTGTGGCAGCGGATGATGGCGTGCTGGCGCGAGGTGTGTTGGCTGAGATGGAGGCTCACCGTGTTGTCGCGGCTACGACCGATCGTGGCGGTGTTGCCCACCTCGACTTCAAACGGTTCGCCCTCAGCGGGCCGGACTTTCAGCACTGCGCGCATAACGGCGGGGATTTTAGCGCGCCGGGCAGAGAGGGCAATGTTTTGATTGCGGGGTTTTTGCGGGGACAACGTAGACCCGGCACTCCGTTGCCGGATTGCGACGAACGCCCCAACAGAGTGGGGCGGCTACGGGGATCCGATTTAGCGTGCGGCCTCGATAAAGACGTCCATTTGCTGGCCGACGTAAACAGGCACTGAGGGTTGTTCGAAGGTGAAGATGACCTGAAGAACGCGGGTGTCGACCCGTTCGGTGCTCTCGCCGGTGAGGGAGCGCTTGGGGGTGACGTAGGGTTCGATGCGTTGGAACTTCAGCGGAATCGGATCCGTGCGCGTGCCTTTGAGGTAGGCGACGGCCGGGCAATCGGGCCGGATGCGCGGGGCGTCGCTTTCATCGATGTCGGCGCGGAGTTGATAGGTGCCGATGTCGCCGAGGAGGATAAGGGGATCGCCGCCGGGGGTGACGGGTGCGTACTCGCCGTCGCGGATGTTGACCTGAAGGATGGTGCCGTCGCGCGGGGCGCGGACGGTCAGGAGGTCGAGTTTCACCTGGGCGTTTTCGAGTTGGGCCTTGCCGAGCTGGTAGTCGGCCTGGGCGCGGGCCAGCTGGCGCTGGGCGGCCTGCCAGGCGAAGGCGTTGCGCTTGGTCTCGTCCTCGCTGGCCACGGCTTTCTCGCGGAGCTTGTTGGAACGGTCCAGTTGGTCGCGGCGGTCGGCGAGCTGGGTTTCGTTTTCGCGCAGCTTGGCATCAAGGACGGCGAGCTGGGCCTCCATCATTTTGATCTCGCTGGCCGCGTCGCGGGCATCGATGACGAAGAGGACATCGCCCTTTTTGACCTTGTCGCCGACCTTGACCGCCACAGTTTCGATGCGGCCGGCCACGGTGGGGGAGATGCGGACGTTTTCGTTCAGGCTCTCGACGATGCCGCGAGCGCCGACGGATTCGGCGTATGGAGTCTGGGAAGGCGGAACCAGCGGCTGTGAGGGCGGTTCGCCGCGGCGCAGGCGCATGACGATCAGCGCGATGGCAATAATGCCGATGATGGCAAGATAGAGGGTGGGTCGTTTAAGCATGGTGAAAGTTTTTCGGATCTTCGTGGACGCCGATGACGTGGCCGTCCTCCATTTCCACGATGCGGTCAGCGTAGTGATAAATGCGGCTGTCGTGGGTGACAATAATGACGCAGCGGTCGGGTTCGAGGGCGCGTTCCTTGAGGAGTTCGAGGGTCTTTTTTCCGGTGGCGGCGTCGAGTGAGGCGGTGGGTTCGTCGCAGATCACGAGGCGGGGATCGTGGGCCAGGGCGCGGGTGATGGCGACGCGCTGCTGCTGGCCGCCGGAAAGCTGGTTGGGGTAGGAGTTGATTTTTCCGCCGAGGCCGACCTGATCGAGCAGGGCGGCGGCGGTCTTTTCGGCCCCGCGCGTGCCGTGGCCGTTGAGGAGAAGCGGGACGGACGCGTTCTCGACGGCGGTGAGGGTGGGGATGAGATTGAACTGCTGGAAGATGAAGCCGATGTTCTTACAGCGGAACCGCGTGATTTCTCCGGTGGACATGGCGCTGAGGTCATGGTCGAACACCTCAATGCGGCCGGAATCGAAATTCAGCGTACCGCAGATGACGCTGAGCAGGGTGGTTTTGCCGCAGCCGGAGGGTCCGACGATCATGAGCAATTCCCCGAAACGGGCCTCGAAGCTGGCCCCTTTCAGCGCAAAGCTGCGGGCCTCGCCGACGCCGAAGGTTTTGACAACGTTCTCGACGCGGATGGCGGGTTTCATCGGAAGACGACGGCGGGTTCCAGCCGGGCGATTTTGATCAGACCGATGGCGGCGGAGAAGCTGCAGATGAACAGAATCACCACGGCGACAAAGACGGGGATCTGCCAGGGCATGTAAAACGGCGGTTGCTCGGCGCGCAGGACGGCGTTGCCAAACCAGGCGGTGAGGCCCATGCCGAGGCCATAGCCGACAAAGCCGACAAAAAACGCCTGGAGCAGAACCATGCCGGCCAGGGTCGGCATGCGCGCGCCCATGGCTTTGAAGGCGGCGAGATAGCGCAGGTTATCGTGGACGAAAAGATAGAAGGTCTGCCCGGACACGCCGATACCGACAATGATGCCGAGGATGACGACCGTGCCGAAGGAGATGGGGATGCCGGTGTTTTTGATGTACCACAGCACCGTTTCCCAAAAGAGCTGATTGAGCGTGACGGCGCGCAGCCCCGGCAGCTTATTGATGCGGGCGGAAAGTTCCTCCGGGCTCAGACCGGGCAGGGGTTCGACCAGAACGAAGGTGAGCAACTTGCGCTGCTTGCGGGCAAACTCCATGGCGCGGTCGAAGGTGGTGTAGACATAGGGCTGACCAAGAAAGCTGCGGGCCACGTGACAAATCCCGACCACGCGGGCTTCCTTGTCGTTGACTTCGAAGACCGAGCCGATCTTCAGGGTGATCCCTTTTTTGCGGAACTTCTCCACCGCGACCTGGTCCACGATGACGGCATTGGGCAAGCGCAGGTCTTCAATGCGGCCCTCGGTCATGCGCATGGGGCGGCCGGTAAACGTGCCGGTATCCAGCCCGATGAGCTGGATGTTTTGAAACGACCCGTCGGACAGGCGGGCCTGTTCGATGCCGGCATAAAGGGGAACCGCCCAGGCCACGCCGGGAACGCTGCGCACGCGGTCGAGTTCGATCTGCCGCATGGCGATGACCTCGTTGGCCTGCTCGGCCTTGGCGTCCATGACCCAGACCTGGGCGCCGATATTGCGCACGAGCGCAGTCGTCCACATCATGAGACCGCAAAAGACGGAGGTCTGTTGACCCATCAGTAGCGAACAAAAGGTCAGTCCGCCGATCAACATGGCGTATTTCGCGCGGTCGCGGAAAAGCATTTTCAGGGCAATACGGAGCACGGGAGAACCTTTAATGCACTAAGTAATCAAGTCAACCTAAGGGAACGGATTCCCCTCGTCGGTCGGGAAAAATGATGCTAGTTTGATCGGATGAAAATTTTCAGTGGATTGGTTTTCGCATTGATTTTTGCCACGACCGGATTTGCGCAGGAAGAGATCATTGATGCGACGAACCTGGAGGCCTTGCGGGCCAAGGACGGCGTGGAAGTGACGGTTGAGGGCACCGTGACGGAGGTCGGAACCACCAAGGAGTCCACCATCACCTTCATCAACATCGGGGCGCCGAAAAAGCAGGGCTTTGTCGCCGTGGTTTTCCAAAAGAGCTACGCAGCCTTTCCCGAGGGCTTCGATAAATTCCGAAACCAGAAAGTGCGGGTGAAGGGTTTACTCAAACTCTATCGCGGCGAAACCCCGCAGATTGAGCTGAGCACGCCCGAGCAGATCACCCTCGTCACCGAGTAGGGCTCCGGCCGGCGTCGAGGATGCGCTCGGCGTATTTCGCCAGGATATCAAACTCCAGGTTGACCGTGTCGCCTGCGATGAGTTTTCCCAAATTGGTTTTCTTGCGGGTGTGGGGAATGATCCAGACGGCGAGCGACTCGTGGGAGAGTTCGGCCACGGTCAGGCTCACGCCGTTGATCGAAATCGACCCCTTCCAGACTACGTAGTGGGAGAATTCGTGGGGGAGGGAGATCTCAATTTTGAGATCGTCCCCGCGTTCACCAATGGCCAGCACCTGCGCGATGCAATCGATATGGCCCTGCACAAAATGGCCGCCCAACCGTCCATCGGCGGGCAGGGCGCGTTCGAGATTCACGGGAGATCCCGGGCGCAACTTTCCCAGGTTGGTCCGGGCCAGCGTTTCGTCCAGCAAATCGAAGACGACCTGGTCCTTGCGATGCGCGGTCACGGTGAGGCAACATCCGTTGATGGCGATGCTGTCGCCGGTGTGCAGACCGGGGAGGATTTTCTTCGCGACAATGGTGAGTTGGATGGACGAGGCAGTCTGCCGCAGCCACTGGCATTCGCCTACTTCCTCAACGAGTCCTGTGAACATTAAAAAATCCTCCAACGGGAAAAGAACAAGATGGCGATGAGGGCATAAACGGGGATGAGAATGGGCAGGGCGTAGCGCAGCAGATAGGCAAAGAACGACGGCGTAGGCACGCCGAGTTGTTGGGAGATGTTTTTGACCATGAAGTTGGGGCCGTTGCCGATGTAGGTGACCGCCCCAAAGAAGACCGCTCCGAGAGAAATCGCCACCAGAAAGTGATTGCTCGAGGCAATGAATTGATGGATGTCGGCGGGGTTGCTGATACTGAGTCCTTTGTCTCCGAGGGCGGCGGCGAGGAAGGTCAGGTAGGTTGGGGCGTTGTCGAGGAAGGCGGACAGGATGCCGGTGGCCCAGTAGAATTGCATCGGCGTTTGCAAGCCGAGTTGGGCGGAATGCTTCTCGAGATAATCCAGCGCGGGAATCATGGTGGCAAAGATCCCAATGAAGAGCCAGGCGACCTCCTTGATGGGTTCAAAGTTGAAGTCGTTGGATTGGTGAATGGATTTCGACGTGGTGAAGAATGAAGCGGCGGCGGCGGCGATCATGAGGAAATCCGGAACGAGAGGCGGCAGGAATTTGTTGCCCAACACCGCGCCAATAATGACGAGAATAAATGCGATGTTGTGCAGGCCCTCGAAGCGCCACGTTTCCGAGGCAGTCATCTCTGCGGTGACCTCCGCCGGCGGCTTGCGAAAGTTGATCGAATCGAAAATGTAAAAGATGAGGAGCAGGAGTCCCACCGCAATCAACCAGGCCACCCAGCAATTTTCCAGAACCCAGAGAAAGGGGACGCCTTTGAGGAAGCCCAGAAAAAGCGGAGGGTCGCCGATCGGGGTCAGACAGCCACCCACATTGCTGACGATGAAAATGAAGAACACCACGTGAAAGCTGGTAATGCGGTAGCGGTTCATCCGGATCCACGGGCGAATCATGAGCATGGATGCTCCGGTGGTGCCGATAAGGTTCGCAATGACGGCGCCGAGAAAGAGAAAGACCACGTTGATAAACGGGCGGGATTCCCCCTTGACTGTGATGTGAATGCCGCCGGCCACGACGAACAGTGAACCGATGAGCGCGATGAAACTGACGTATTCATGGGCCACATGAAGCAGCCGGCCCCCATTGTGCAGGATGAACAAATAGTAGCACGCAGTGACGAGGCCGAGCCCCACCGCGACCTTTGGATAGTGATGATGCCACCACTTCTCGAAAAACAACGGCCCGGCCGCGATCAGGAACAGAAGGATGCCGAAGGGCAGGATCATCCAGGGGTTCACCTCGGCGGCGCTGCCGCTGGCGGCTAGAAAAAGTTGCATGCGCAGTTTTTCATGGACATCTTGGAAGCGGCCTTCAAGAACAAAGGGCTGTTCCAAAATGTCTTTTCGCCTCTTCGTTTCATTGCTCGCTCTGTCTCTTTGCTCATGCGCCTCGGTCAGTGTCAGAAAAACCGAGCGCCTGACCGAGAAAGCTCCGGTTCGCGTTCCGGAGAAAATCTTTGTCAGGCCCATGGAGTTCTACGAACCCAACCTGAGGGTTGATCGGAGCGGAGAGAGCCTGGAGTGGCTGAAAAATGAGGTTCGGGAGAAATTCACCCGGCATCTGGTCAGAAGATTGAAGAAACACGTGGCTCCAGCCGCGGCGGTCGCCGCCACCGCGCCGCTTCCGCGGGGAAACTACTGGCTGATCGAAGGACGGTTCGACCGCGTCAATCAAGGCAGCCGGATGCTGCGCTCTGTGGTTGGATTCGGCTTCGGGGGGACCAAACTGGAGACGTCCATCGTGGTGTCGGAATTGTCCGGGAAAAAGCCGCGGCCGTTTCTCTTGATTCAGACCACCGGGGGCTCGAATGCTTCGCCGGGTGCGATCGGGACCGTCGGATATTTTGTCAGTGGAGTCACGGCCCTTGGTTCGGTGGGGAACCTGGTGGAGGGGGTCCGTTCCGGCCTCACCTTCGACACCATCCGCACGACCAAGGAAGCCACGGCCGCCGTTTCCGAATATCTCCGCAGTCAGGGGGCGATTCCGCCGGAGAAAGCTCTCGGTCCGAAACGCATTGGTGCCCTGCCCAAAAATTGGTGGTGGCCGATCAAACCCGAGATTGAGAAGAGCGGCACCATCACGGTTTCCCCGGCGGAGCCCCCGCGTTAAGGTTTTTCGAGCGGATCCGTCGCCGCGCCCGTGAGAGCGTGCCACCGTCTCATGACGGTGGTTACCGGCCCTAATAGCTCCCTGTCGCCGCCTCGCCGGCCAGGATGGCCGCTCCGGATGATGTGCCCAATCTTGTGGCTCCCGCTTCGATCATGGCCAGTGCCGTAGCCCGGTCGCGGATTCCGCCCGAGGCTTTGATCTGACATCGGCCTGCCACTGTCTCGTGCATCAGACGCACATCATCCAGTGTCGCACCGCCCGTGCTGAAGCCCGTGGAGGTTTTGACAAAGGCGGCACCGGCTTCGACCGACAGCTTGCAGGCCCGGACTTTTTCCTCATCGGTGAGCAGGCAGGTTTCGAAAATCACTTTGACGGCCCGCCCGTTTGCGGCGGCCACGACGGCCTTCAGGTCCTGAAGGACATACGCGTCGTCGCCTTGTTTGAGGTGTCCGATGGCAAGAACGGTGTCGATTTCCGTCGCGCCATCCGCCACGGCTTGGCTGGTCTCGAAGGCCTTCGCCGCCGTGCTCATGGCTCCAAGGGGAAACCCCGTGACGGCCGCCACCGCGATGCCGGTTCCCTGAAGATTCGCGGCGGCCTCTTTCACCCGGGAGCTGTTCACACACACACTGAAAAAACCGTGGGCGACAGCTTCCTGGCAGAGTTTCGCAATGTCGGATGATTTCGCGTCCGGCTTGAGCAGAGTGTGATCGATGGTTTTTGCGAGGTTCATGAGAGTCGGACAAGGTCGCGCAGAAATTGACACCAGAGGAAGAACATTCCGCGCCGTGTGTAGCGGATGAACTTCTCCCCGTCGCGCTCCAATACGCCGAGATCAATGTTGTGGATGAGTTGATCCCGCATTTCGCTTTGCATGGTTTGAACCATTTCCTCGGGGTCCTGCGCGATGAGCAGATTGGGGCCCACTCCCTCGGCTTCCAGGAACTTCTCGTGAACAGTCAACAGGCTGGCAAACGGTCCCTGATCGGGAAAACGCTGCACCCGCAGATG
>JBMOHI010000030.1:0-13037 GCA_049317925.1 Terrimicrobiaceae bacterium | reverse complement strand
CGTCAACTGGTACACCAGCTCCCCCACCGTGCCCATGAGCTACCTCCTCGGACGCGTCGAAGTGGAGAAACTCCACCGCCGCTTCGTCCTCCGCGAAAAATGGCCGCTGAAAAAATTCAACGACTGGATGCTGAGCCACGGCGCAATTCCGTGGTCATGGATCGTGCAGGCCCATGATGCCGTGTAGCGAGCGCGAGCATTGTGCTCCGCGGAATGATGCGGCAGCTTCTTTGGCGTGAACGCCATTGAACTCCGCGGCCTGACCAAAATTTTCCGCACCTATCGTAAGGAAAAGGGCATCGGCGGCGCGGTAAAGGGTCTCTTCCATCGCGAATACACCGAAACGAAAGCGGTCAACGAAATCAGCTTTGCCATCGCCGAGGGCGAGTTCGTCGGCTTTCTCGGCCCCAACGGCGCAGGCAAGACCACCACGCTGAAAATGCTTTCCGGACTTCTCCATCCGACCCGCGGTGAGGCCAGCGTGCTCGGCTTCACGCCGTGGGAACGCAAGGACGCCATGAAGCGTCAGATCAGTTTGCTCATGGGACAAAAGAACGCGCTCTGGTGGGACCTTCCCGCCCGCGAATCCCTCGAACTCAACCGCGCCATCTACGAGATCCCGCGTCCGGATTTCGACCGCAGCGTGGCCGAACTCACCGAGATGCTCGATGTGCGCGAACAACTCGACGTGATGGTGCGCGAACTCAGCCTCGGCCAGCGCATGAAGATGGAACTCATCGCCGCCTTGCTGCACCGCCCGAAAGTGCTGTTCCTCGACGAACCCACCATTGGCCTCGATGTCGGCAGCCAGAAAATCGTGCGCGAATTCCTCAAACGCCACAACGCCGAGCGTCACACCACCATCATTCTGACCAGCCACTACATGCAGGACATTGAGGCTCTGTGCGACCGCGTGGTGTTGATTGATCATGGGAAAGTGATGTTCGATGGCGCGCTGGACCGCGTGGTCGAGCAATTTTCCGCCAGCAAGATCGTGGAAGCAAAGTTTTCCACCCCGGTGACCGGGGACTTCAGCGCCCTGGGCACAATCCTTGAACGAACCCCGTACGAAATCCGCATCGAGGTTCCCCGTGCAAAAGTTCCCGACGTGTGCCGCGCTTTGCTCGACCGCGCCCCGGTGGCCGACCTCACCGTGACGGAGCCGCCCATCGAGGAAATCATCCGCCAGTTTTTCGGCGGGAAGGATTCTTGATCGCCCGGACGGGCGTGGCATTCTTCCGCCATGACACTTGCAGAGTTTCGCGAATCCCCCAACGAGCCCGAAGACCTATCCGCGCCATTGCGCGCTTTGTGGCTCGACGCGGCGGGTGACTGGGAGGCCGCACACCATCGCGTGCAGCCTGATGAGTCCACCGAAGCGGCCTGGGTTCACGCCTATCTGCACCGCAAAGAGGGCGATGGTTCCAACGCCGGTCATTGGTATGTCAGCGCGGGAAAGCCACGGCATCAAGGCAGCTTTGAAGCCGAATGGGAGGAGATTGCCCGGGCCTTGCTGACTAAAGGCTAGGATTTTTTCACCAGCAGCAGCCGCAGGCTGTTGAGAACAACGAGAACGGTGCTGCCTTCGTGGACGGCCACGCCGAGGGCGAGCGGGATGGGAAAGAGAAAAGCGGCGCTCATCATGATGACAACCGCGCCGAGGGCGACGGCGATGTTCTGGGTGATGATGCGGCGCGAGCGGTCGCTCAGTTCGCGGGCCAGGAGAAAGTTTTCCAGGCGATCATTCATCAGCACGACTTCGGCCTGCTCGAGGGCGGCATCGGAACCGCGCGCCCCCATGGCCACACCGACATCGGCAGCGGCGATGCAAGGGGCATCGTTCACACCGTCTCCGACCATGGCCACACTGACCGCGCCGGATTTTTTGAGTTCCTGAATGGCGGCAACTTTTTGTTCGGGCAGGAGGCCGGAGCGGATTTCGTCCACCCCGACTTCCTTTCCGATGAGTTCGGCCGCGCCGCAGTGGTCGCCGGTGAGCATGACGGTGCGGATGCCGAGTTTGTTCAGCGCGGCGAGAGTTTGGCGCGACTCGGGGCGGACTTGGTCGCGGAAGGTCATCCGCCCAAGGAGGCCGGGCCCGGCGACCCAGACTTCGGCCCCGCCGGGCAGGGCATCGTCGGGAAGGTTGATGGAACCGGCGGCTAGCTTGCGGCTGCCGAGGCGGTATTCGTGTCCGTCGATGGTAGCGCGGAGGCCCTTACCCGCGATGGTCTCGAAGTCCGTGACTTCGGCGGGGGCGGCTTTCCATTGGGCTCCGATTTTGCGGATGGCGCGCGAGAGCGGGTGCTGGGAAAGGCGGGCCAGACTGAGAGCGATGCGGTGGAATTCTTGTTCGGTGCCCTGGAGGCATTCGAGTTTTTCCAGGGTGAGATCACCGGAAGTGAGGGTGCCGGTTTTGTCGAGGGCGACGACTTGCACTCCGGCGAGGGTTTCGATGGCAGCTCCGCCGCGGAAAAGAACGCCGCGCCGTGCGCCGCTGGCGATGGCGGAGAGGATCGAGGACGGAACGGAGAGTACAAGGGCGCAGGGCGAGGCCACGACAAGGAGGGTCATGGTTCGGTAAAACGCACTCGCGGTTCCGGGGAGCGAGAGGAACGGGGGAAGTTTGAAAGCCAGCCACCAGACGAAGAACATCACGGCGCAAATCGCCAGGACGGCCCAGGTGTAGCCGGTGCCGAATTTGTCGGTGAATTTCTGCGAGGGAGCCTTCATGCCCTGGGCGTCCTGGATGAGCGTGATGATTTTTTGCAGGGCACTTTCGCTGGCCTTGCGCAGGACACGGCCCTCGATGGCACCCCAGAGATTCATGGTGCCGGCCAGGGCGGTGTCGCCGGGTTGTTTGGGCACGGGGCGGGATTCGCCGGTGAGGCTGGATTCGTCGCAGTCGGTTTCGCCTTTGACCACTTCGAGGTCGGCGGGGATTTGTTCGCCGGCAGTGAGCAGGACGATCATGCCGGGGACAAGGTCTTCCACCGGGATGGTTTCCTCGTGGCCGGAACGGAGAACGCGGGCGGTTTTCGGAGCTTCGCGGAAGAGGGCGCTGATGGCTTTTTTGGTGCGGCCCATGGCGTAGTGTTCCATGGCGCCGGAAGCAGAGAAGAGGAAGAGGAGAAGGGCGCCTTCGCGCCATGCGCCGATGGAGGCCGCGCCGATGGCCACGGCCAGCATGAGAAAATGCACGTCGAGTTGGGCCTTGCGCACCCGCTCCCACGCGTCCTTGGCGGCATCCCATCCCCCGCAGAGATAGGCGGCCAGAAAGAGGACGATGGAAGCGGTTTGGTTTTTGAAGAGGGATTCAGCGGCGATACCAAGTAGGCCGAAAACCAGGCAGCCTCCGGCGAGAAGGGCCATGGTTTTCCATTCGGCGTCGTCGTGGCCCCCGGCATCGAAGGGCTTGTGTTCACGGGGGGCATACTTCGGCCACTTGAGGGCAACCCATTTCCAAAACGAAATGGCGGTCGTGCAGGTCTGCTTTTCGATGAGGGTGCTGCCGTGCACGGATTTGACCACCACGCGCGAACCCTGGACCTGACCGGAGGGTTTCTCTCCGCAGACGGCGCAATTTCCCTCGGGGTTAAGCTGGCCGCACTCCTCCTCACCTTCGCTGACGGCTTGGGAAACGCGTCCGGCCAGGCGGTCATTCTCATCCCCACCGAGAGTGGCGATGGAGAGCTTCTTTTCGTGGGCGCTCAAGGCCACGGCTTCCAGACGCGGCTCTTCAGTGAGGATTTTAGAGACCTCGCGGATCACGCAATTTTTGGAGTCCGTCTTCACACCCCCCACCCTAAGCCATCGCACGGGCAGAACAACCACAGACCGCCCCAGCGGTTCACATGAGATCGGGGCTCAAACTCATCCGGTACTTTTTGGCGAAACGCAAGGAGGGCGGCAGGGCGCGGATGAGCCCGGGCAAAACCGCGTCGAGGACCGCCAGACCCAGACGGCTCGCCGACGTGGCGGGGAGACGGAGTTTTTCGCGCAAGGGCGAAGGCAGAAACTCGCGCGCGACCAAGCCGGAGAGGGGCCAGAGCGCGCGCAGAGGCACGGGCCTGCGGGGGTAGGCGATATGATGCGCCAGCTCCGCGCTGATGGGCAGACTGCCGAGCAGATCTCCTTCGACCATTCCGGTGTAGTATTCGGCGAACTCACCCCAGCTTTGGGGTCCGTGGTTCACCGGCAAACCGAAGAAAACTCCGAAAACCCGCATGTCGCGATAGAACGATTCGCATTCGGAAGTCTGGAGCGGACCCACGAACCGCCCGAACATTTCGATGCTGAGCTGAACGAGCGTCGCCACCACCCACATTTGCGCGTCAGGGGAAAAAGCCGAGTAACGCTGCGGCGATTCGCCCTGCACGCGGGCATGACTGGCCCGAACGCGGGCGGCCATGGCTTCGACTTCAGACCGCGGCGCGAAGGTGATGGTGTAAACCGCATCCAGAGTGCGCCGGAGCCGTCCGAGCGAGTCATTGCGGAAATCGCTGTGCTCCGCCACGCCAAGCGCGACTTGCGGGTGGGCGATTTGCAGAATGGCGGCGGCCGGTCCCCCGAGGAGCAGGACATGCTCGCGCGTGATGCTCCAGATAGCGGAATCCGATGGAAACACGGACGCATTCTGCGCTAATGCTGCGGAAGAGATGAACGTTCCATTGCTTGCGTCCTTTGAAGAATCCGACTGGGAGTCCATATCCACCGCCTTTGAGCATGCGCCATTGCTGGTGCAGGGCCAAGCCTGGAGGGAAACGCCCGAGGAAAACCTTCGCCCGGGAACGGTGCGGATCGGATGGCAGCCCGGTGCGTTGGTGGTCCTGGCGAGCTTGGAGGATGATGCGCTTTTCACCGCGGCCACGGGGGACAACCAACACCTTTGGAGTTTGGGTGATGTTTTTGAGCTCTTTCTGCGCGACTTGGACCGCGAGGAATATCTGGAACTCCACGTCGCGCCAAACGGCCACCGCTTGCAGCTTCGCTTCCCGGACAGTCAGGCGATCCGGAACTTGCGGAACGGCGACAATAAACTTGAGCACTACATGGTGGATGCGCCGCTTTTTGATTTCGCCATCCGCACGATGTCCGGCGGCTGGGAAGTCCTCGCCCGCGTCCCCCTCACCTCGCTCGGAATCCCGGCCGAACGGAAATCCGGCATTTCGCTTCTGGCCTCGTTCAGCCGGTATGACTACTCCGATGGGGAATCGCAGCCCGTGCTTTCCTCCACCTCCGCCCATAAGGAACTGAACTACCACCGACAGCAGGAATGGACGCGTTTGGACCTGGTTTGAAAATCTACTTTGCCTGGAGTTGAGGCTCCTGTTCCGCCGGAACCAGCACGAAAACCGAGGAGACCGCGGCAGGAATGGCGAGCGGCCGGCCGGTCCGGACGTTCACGAAAACCCAAAACGTTTCGCCCCGCGCCAGGATTTCGTCGCCGCGAACGATGAGATATTTCCTCAGCGAACTTGATCGCCGCAAAGTGGAAACCCAGGTCAGAACGGTCAGCCGTTCACACTCGCGGGCAGAGCGGAGATATTCCACATGATGACTGCGCACGACCCAGGTCGCGCCGGCCGCCTTGGTTGCCTCCGTGCACCCTGCGACGTCCGCATGCGAGATAGCCGCCTGCTGCATCCAGCGGACATATTCGACATTATTGGCGTGGCCGTTGGCGTCGATGGAGGCGGCTTCCACCGTGAGGTCGAAGCGGTGGATCATGCCAGCGAGGCAAGGGCGTCGCGGTAACCGGGGAAAACCGGCTGCCATCCGGTCGCACGCAATTTGGCATTGCGGACCCGCTTGCTGGTCCACCCGCGCTTGCGATTGAGGTCGGGTTCACCGGCCGGTGGGAGCGGCTGATGGAAATGTTCGGCCAGCCAGCCATAGACCTCGCGCTGGGTCGCGGGGGTGTCGTCGCTGACATTGTAGATTCCGGTCGCCGTGCGCTTGGTAAAAAGATGCACGATGGCGCGGGCCGCGTCGTCACGGTGAATCTGATTGATCCAGCGCGAGCCGTCACCTTCGATCACGGCGTCGCCTGCCAAAAACTTCCGCCGGAGCACCGAGCGGCCGGGTCCGTAAATGCCGGAGAGCCGGGCCACGTAGCCCCCCGAAGCCAGGGCCACGCCCTCCGCATCGAGCAGGATTTTCCCCGTGGCCCGATCCGGATTGGCCTCACTGGTTTCGTCCACCGACGAACCGTCCGTCTGCGCATAAACAGACGTGCTGCCGGTGAAAAGCGTGCGCCGCGGCTGAAAAGCGGTGATGACATTGAGCAGGCCCTCGAGATAAACCGCCCGATAAGCCTCCTCGCCGCCGCGGCCCGAACTCGCGCAATGCACGAGGGCGTCCGGACCGCGCCAGGACGCATCCGCCGCGAACTCGCGCGTGATATCCATCGCCCGCACTTCGTACGGTTTGGTGGACAGCCGCGCGGCCGATTCCGCGCTAGCACACAGGCCGAGAACCTCCCAGCCGTCCGCGGAAAAAAAATCGGCTGCGGCTTCGCCAAGGAAACCACAGCCGACGATAATGACCCTAGGCAAGGAGCTTAGGAAAGGTTCAGTTGAAAACGAATTTTCATTTTCGCGCGCTTGGCATTATTTTTTGCTTTGCGGCGTGATTTTTGAGTGGGTGTCTCGAAGGCGCGCAATCTGCGCACTTCATCGAGAATGCCCTCGGAATCGAGCTTCGATTTCAGGCGCTTGAGGGCGCGATCAATCGGCTCACCTTTACGAACGAGTACTTCCGGCATGTTTGTCACCTACTTTCATTTTTTCAAAGGAGGAGTGACGATAGGGACTTTTCCGGCTTTCGTCAAATCCACAGTTTTTGAGATTTCCCTCCGCGATAAAATTGTCTAAAAACCGACTTCCCGCATGAAAAAAGCCCGCTTCCTCCGGCTTGTCACCGCTGCCGTCCTTGGTCTGACCGGAGCCGGTTCGCAGCTTTCGGCCGGTGAGATTCTCCAAGAGTTGAATCCCGGCCAGCAGTCCCAGGTCAAAAAGGGCGAACAAATCCTTCTCACAGATGAGGTTGAAGGCAAGCCGTGGCCTCGCGTTACAATCTATCAGGTCGTCGATGCCACACCCGAGGAGGTCGCGGCGGTGTTTTTTGACTACGAGGACAATAAGTCATTCGTTCCCAATATTTTAAAGTCATCCATCTCCAAAAAAATCACGGCCTGCACCACGGAGATCGATTACGGGGTTAATGTTCCAATCTTGCCGGACGAATTCTACACGGCCCGTAATACGATCAAAATGCTCTCGCCTGATCATTACCGCGTGGATTGGAAACTGGTGCGGGCCGTGCACACCAAGGACAGCGTGGGCAGTTTCTGCATGGAGCCTTTCGAGGGCAAAACACTCATCCGTTATCAAAACCTCGTTACACCGGGTTCCAGCATGGCCGGACTTCTGCGCAAAACTGCCATCTCCCAAATGAAAGATGCCGCCACCGCCATCGCCACCCGCGCGGAAAAGCTAAAGACAGCGAATCCCGCGCAGTTGAACAAGCAGGTCGAGGCCCTGCGCGCGGCTCTCAAGGCAGGATAGGCGGGAGACGCCGTCCGCCTTTCTTTCTTTCCATCAGCAAAGTTTTCGTCTAGAAAATAGGATCGTCTCAGCCTCAGCCGCGTTGCGGTGCGCATTGATGAAACTCAAATCAAAACGCCCGAAGCCGGTTACGGCGACGGAACGAAGGGTGAAAACGCCCGAGGGAATCCATGGTAAACCGCTTTCGGCCCGGGCCGGGCGCACCGACGACCTGCTTGTGAAGGAAGTTCACAACCTCAAGGCGGCCATCGATGAACATGCCATCGTCGCCATCACCGATCCCAGCGGGAAAATCACCTTCGCAAATGACAAGTTCTGCGCGATTTCGCAGTATTCGCGCGAGGAATTGATCGGCCAGGATCACCGCATCATCAATTCGGGTTTTCATCCGAAAGAATTCATGCGCGATCTCTGGCAGACGATTGAACAGGGCCGCGTCTGGAAGGGGGAAATCAAGAACCGGGCCAAGGATGGCACCTTTTACTGGGTAGCCACGACGATCGTGCCGTTCCTCGACGACACGGGAAAACCGCGGCAATACGTCGCCATCCGCGCCGACATCTCGGAACGGAAAGAGGCGGAATCCACCGCAGCCCGGCTGGCGGCCATTGTGGCAACTTCTCATTGCGCGATCATCGGAAAGGACCTCCATGGTCTAATCACCACGTGGAACGCGGGAGCAGAACAGCTTTTCGGCTACAGCGCCGACGAGATGATAGGCACCTCCATCCTGCGATTAATCCCGGTCGAACGGCAGGAGGAGGAAAGTTACATTCTGGGCAAGATCGGGCGGGACGAAAGCGTGGTCAACTTCGAGACGCGGCGGCAAACCAAGAATGGACAACTGGTCGATATCTCCATCACCGCCTCGCCGATCAAGGATGCATCGGGAACGATTGTCGGGTCCTCACAAATCGCGCAGGATATTACGATCCTCAAAGCCAGCGAACGCGAAATTGCGCGGATCAGCCGCCTGTACGCCGCGCTGAGCCAGGTCAATCAAGCCATTGTCTGGATGCCGAACCGCGGCCAGCTCTTCAAAAAAATCTGCCAGGTTCTCGTCGAGCATGGCGGATTCCACCTGGCCTGGATCGGATGGCATGATCCCGGAACCCACCTGCTGGAACCGGTGGCGGATTGGGGAGAAGGCAGCGGATTTCTGCACTCGATCAGGGTTTGCGCTGATGACTGCCCGGAGTGCCGGGGTCCGGCCGGCCAGGCGTTTCGGACGAACCAGCCTTGCATATACAATGATACGCTGTCGGATCCGGCCATGAAACCGTGGCGCGAAGAGGTCAAACGGCGTGGCTTCCTCAGTTGTGCGGCTTTTCCGCTTCGGCGGCAGGAAACCGTCTGTGGCGTGCTGTCTGTTTACGCGACCGAACCGGACTTTTTTCAGGATAAGGAGATCGAACTACTGGTCGAGGCGGCGGGCGACGTTTCGTTTGCATTGGATAACTTCGCCCGCACCGAAGCCCATGACGCCTCGGAGCTGCGCTACCGGCGGCTCTTCGAGTCGGTCAAGGATGGAATTCTGATTCTCGACGCGGATACGGGCATGGTTTCGGATGTGAATCCCTTCCTGATCAACCTGCTGGGATTCTCCCACGCGCAGTTTTTGGAAAAGGCGATCTGGGATCTTGGCTTTTTCAAGGACATCGTGGCCAACGAGGAACACTTCGCGGAATTGCGGCGCAAGGAATACCTCCGCTACGAGGACCTGCCGGTCGAAACGAGCGACGGCCGGAAGATCGAAGTGGAGTTTGTCAGCAACGTCTATCGGGTCAACGGCAACAAGGTGATCCAGTGCAATGTGCGCGACATCACCGAGCGGAAAAAAGCCGAACAAGCGTTGCGTCTGCGCGAGCACGCCCTGGCCGAGGTCTCCCAGGGCGTTTTGATTTGCGACGAAAAATACCGGATCACCTACGCGAATGCCAGCTTCACGAGAGTGACGGGTTATTTGGAAAGCGATGTTTTGGGCCGCAATTGCGGATTCCTGCAGGGACCCGACACCAATCCCAGAACGATCCAAAAAATTCGCGCCGCCCTCCATGCGCTGGAACCGTTCGAAGGAGAGATCCTTAATTATCGTAAGGACGGCCAGCCCTTCTGGAACGAACTCACCATTGCGCCAATCCCCGGCGAGGAGGGCGTTCCAACGCGTTTCATCGGAATTCAACGCGACGTGACCGCACGCAAGGAGGCCCAGAAGACCCTCAAGCTCACGCTTGAACGCCTTCAACTCGCGATGGAAGCGAGCGACGCCGGCATCTGGGAGCACGATCTGCAGTCGGACACATTGAAATCCGATGCCAAAATGCTGGCCCTTTACGGTGCATTGGGGGAAGACGAAGTTCCGGTCGAGTTGTGGCAGGATGCCATGGATCCGGAGGATCGCGAACGCGTCAACGGAGTGATCAAGGACGCCCTCCACGGCGGCAGGGATGCCTTCGAAGCGGAGTTCCGGATCCATCGGATCGACAATGGGGCCCTGCGCTACATTTGCGCAAAGGGCGCCATCATCCGTGATGAAGCCGGAGGCCCGACACGGATCATCGGCGTGAATTGGGATGTCACGGAGGAACGGATGCGCGAGGCCAAGCTGGCCGAGGCGCTGGCCCAGGAAAAGGAATTGTCCGAAAAAGCCCGGTCGGGCGAGCGGGCCAAAAGCGAATTCCTCGCGGTGATGAGTCACGAAGTGCGCACGCCGCTGAACAGCATTCTGGGATTCGCCGAGTTGCTGGCACAAACGCCCGACCTGCCGGTGGACGCAAGTGACATGGCGCAGACCATCCGCTCCAGCGGCCAGTCCCTGCTGCGCATCCTTGATGACGTTTTGGATTTCAGCCGTCTGGAAGCCGGGGGCCTGACCATCGACCCGTCCCTGTTTTCCCCCCGCGAGATTCTCCACAAGGTCCATTCCACCCTGGCTCCGCTCGCCCGCGACAAAGGTCTGACGCTTTATCTCACCATGGACGAGACCACGCCGGGGCAAATCTGGAATGATGCCGGCCGCCTGCGACAGGTCCTGCTCAATCTCGCCGGCAATGCCATCAAATTCACCGCGAAGGGGTCGATCACGTTGGGAACCCGGCCGGCACGGGAATCCCTGAAAACAGGACGTCCGGGCCTCGATTTTTTTGTGCGGGACACGGGACCGGGCATTCCGGCGAAAGATCTCCAGAACATCTTCAAGCCTTTTGTCCAGGCCGACTCCACCATTTCGCGGCGGTATGGTGGCACGGGGTTGGGACTGTCAATCTCACGGAATCTGGTGGAACTAATGGGTGGAACGCTCCAGGTGCAAAGCACGGTGGGAACCGGTTCCGAGTTCTTTGTCACTCTTCCGTGCGACGCACCACAATCGGTGTTGCCCTCCTCCGCGGAACCGCCCGTGGAGATTCTCGACGAAACCTTCGCCGGCAAATACCCGCTGCAAATCCTGTTGGTCGAGGACGATGCGGTGAACCTCAAACTCATGCACATGGTTCTGCGCAAACTGGGCTATGAAACCCTTGTCGCCAAGGACGGCGATGAGGCGGTGGAGGTTTACCGCCGCGGGCGTCCCGACTGCATTTTGATGGACCTCCAAATGCCCAGGAAAGACGGCATTCAGGCCACGGTCGAGATCCGGGCCCTGGAGAACGCAGATCCGGGCGGCCGGCACGCCTTCATCTCAGCCCTGACCGCCAACATCGTGGCGGTGAATCGCCGGCAATGTTTCGAGGTCGGAATGGACGGGTATATGAACAAACCCATCAAGCGCGACCTCCTCGCCATGACGATCAAGCGGGCCAGCGAACGAAAATCCGCCCGGCAACACAGGGCGGAAGCGTAAGCCCGTCCCGGCCCTGCCGCGCAGGCCTCATTCGCCCGACGTCGAATGCCGGTAATGAATGACCTTCACGTCCTCGAGCGTAATCAGACCGCCTTGAATCATCCCCTCCAAGCTGCTCACAAAGGCCTGGATCTTCGCCTCCGCATCAACGATTTCGACGATGACCGGCAAATCGGTCGAGAGATTCAAAATCTTGGATGTGTGAATGCGGCTGTTGGCCCCAAAACCCATCGGACTGCGAAAAACCGTGGCTCCTCCCAGTCCCTCTTCGCGGGCCTTGTTCACCAGCGCTTCATAAAGCGGGCGATGTTCCCACACATCGGATTCGCCGATGTAGATGCGCAGACGTTGACAAGCTTCGGGTAGTTCCATGGTTTTAGGATCTGAGGGGAAGGACATTGGCCAGGGCGAACCCGCCGAAGGTGGCAATAAGACAAAGCACAACGGAGACAATAACATTTCCCGCCGCCCAGAGCCACTCGCCATCCTGCATCAGCATGATGGTCTGGAGACTGAAGGACGAAAACGTGGTGAACCCGCCCAGAATGCCGATGGTCACGAACGCCCGCGTCACCGGCGAAACCATCAGAGCGCCGTCCGGCCCGGTCAGTCCCACGAAAAGTCCAATGACAAACGAGCCCAGCACATTCACGGCGAGGGTTCCCCAGGGCAGCGTCCCCAGCCGCGCGTCGATCAGCGAAGCCAGACCGAACCGCGCCGCACTGCCCACTGCGCCTCCCAACATGATGGCGGCGTAGATTTTCAAATGACGAATGACAAATTCGAAAGGCCGAAATAAGAAACAAGCCCAAAGGAGAAAATCCGTCTCCTCAATTGAGGCCCCTTGCTAATTCGACATTCCTTAGTCATTCGCCATTCGGAATTCGTCATTGTCCCTCACATGCGGGGAATGGTGATTCCCGTCTGCTTCATATATTTGCCCCCGCGGTCGGCGTAGCTCGTTTCGCAGACCTCATCGGCCGTGAAAAAGACCACCTGGGCCAAGCCTTCATTGGCATAGATCTTCGCCGGCAGCGGTGTCGTGTTGGAGATCTCCAGCGTGACATGACCTTCCCATTCGGGCTCGAACGGCGTCACGTTCACGATGATGCCGCAGCGCGCATAGGTGGACTTGCCCACGCAAACCGTCAGCGCCTCCCGCGGGATGCGGAAGTATTCCACGCTGCGGGCCAGGGCGAACGAATTGGGCGGCACAATGCAAACATCGGTGTCGATATCGACGAAGGACTTCGGATCGAAGTTTTTCGGATCGACCACCGTGTTAAAGATATTGGTGAAAACCTTGAACTCCCGCGAGACACGCAAATCGTAGCCGTAGCTGGAAAGTCCGTAGCTGATGGCGCGTGAGCCATCGTCCAGTGTCTTGATCTGGCCGTCGATGAAAGGCTCGATCATACCCCGCTCCTTCGCCATGCGGCGAATCCATTTGTCCGAACAGACGCTCATGATTGGTTATTGGTCATTTGTTATTGGTCATTGGCATCTCAGCTGCGCGATTTCCGATGGCATTGAGATAAGCGTTCAAAGAGCGCGGCAGTGAGGAGAGGATTTGCTGGAGGGATGCGGTTTCTTCCGGCGCGAGCAGTTTTCTTTTGTGAGCCCGGCGG
>JBMOHI010000029.1:0-13242 GCA_049317925.1 Terrimicrobiaceae bacterium | reverse complement strand
GTTACGACGGCCTGTTGTTCCCCCCAGAACAATCTTTCAATACGCAAAGATTAGCTCATCTAATTTCAAGCGCAAGATGTTTTTTTAAACGACTGCTTACGTGTTTATTTAAGTAATTAATAACAAGCAACAAGCAGCTAAATAAAAATTTCACAAAGTCGTCCATTCGACCGAATGGGAGAGCATTTTGTCGTTCTCGAAGTGAAAAAATCCGCGAAACGTGCCGCCTGCGAGCACGCCGGGCAGCCAGCGGGCGTCGTCCTCCCACATTTCGTGGTAGGGGATGGCATCCAAGGGGGCCCAAAGCGGAATCGCCTCGTCGGTTTCCACGGGTTCCCCGGAAAAGCCCGGGGAAACGAACACGCTGCAATGGAGGCTGTATCCGTCCACAAACTGAAAGTGCAATTCGCCGCGCAGTTCCGGCGCGTGTGCCTCGATGCCGAGTTCTTCGCGGGTTTCCCGCACGGCGGCTTCCAAAGGGGACTCGCCGGGCTCGATGCGTCCGCCGGGACCGTTGATTTTGCCCGCCCCGAGGCCGCGTTTTTTCCGAATGAGAAGAATGCGTCCGTCTTGCACAACGAAGAGCAGGGTGGCCCGTTCCTTTGGCTGCCAGGTGGCCCAGTCAATTTCCATGGCGGGTAGCGTATCGATCTTCAGGCAAAAAACAAACGCGGGCTTTGCGGCCCCGGGGCGGAGGGTTTCGCTTGCCATTCCTGCGGGAGGGGAATAACAACGAGGCAGGCCATGAGCACAATTTACGTGCTGCAAGACGGCCAGAAAACTGGCCCGTTTACCACGGAGGAGCTTGAGGGAAAAGTGGCGGCCGGAGCTTTGTCGCGGGAGGACCTCTTCTGGACCGAGGGCATGGAGGAATGGCAACCGCTCTCCAGCGTGATGGAACTCGAGGCATCGAGTGAAAGCGCATCTGCCGAAGGAATTGGAGAGCGAACGGACGTGCGGCATGAGGGCGCGGATTCCGTCGTGACCGCGCAGGCGGTCCATCTGCCGTGCGGGGAGGAGATTCCGCTGGCCGGCATCACCAAGGCAGCGGTGCAGCATGAATCTGTGGCCCGCTTCAAACCGGTGGCGGGATGCATCGTTCTCGGCGTGGCCATTATTTGCCTGGCCTTGCTGGAGATCCCGCGCTCGACGACTACGCATTGGATGATCTGGGGCGTGGTGTTGATCGCGCTGGCAGTATGGTGGCTGAGGCTGCTCGTTCGGGCCCTGCGGGTTCCCGCCTCGCTGGTCATCATCGATCTTCAGGATGGCGACGAGCGCATCGTCCGCACCAAAGCGGCTGCGGCGGAGGAACTCTGCGGCGCGATCAACGAGGCGCGGGCGGAAGTTCTGGCCGGGCAGGGATAAATCGCTTTTTCCTGCGAAATCTAGTGGCGCATCCGTGCGGGTCGCAGTAAAACCCGCGGGTTATGGAATGGTTTAATCCCTTGCAACTTTTGGCCGCCGCCGTGCAGACAACCGGCTCGGGGACGGGTGAGCTGGTCGTGGCGTTTCTCACGCTTAGCGTTTTGGAAATCGTGCTGGGGATCGACAACGTCATCTTCATTTCCATCCTGGCCGGCAAGCTGCCGAAGGAACAACAGGCCAAAGCCCGCTTCGTTGGTCTGGCTCTGGCCATGATCACGCGTTTGCTTTTGCTGCTGGGAATTGCCTGGATGGCCAAGTTGACCACGCCGCTTTTCGAGGTGCTGGCGCATACGTTCAGCGGCCGCGATCTTATTCTTATCATCGGCGGTCTCTTCCTGGTCTGGAAAAGCACCCATGAAATTCACCACAAGCTGGAAGGTGCCGAGGAATCCCACAACGGCGGTAAAGTGAAGGCCGCCTTCTCGTCCATCATCATCCAGATCATCCTGCTCGATATTGTGTTCTCGCTCGACTCGGTCATCACCGCCGTCGGCATGGTGGATAACATTCCCGTCATGATGGCTGCCGTGATCGTGGCGGTTATTTTCATGATGTTTTTCGCAGGACCGATCAGCGGCTTCGTGGAGCGTCATCCGACGGTGAAAATGCTGGCCCTGAGTTTCCTGCTGCTCATCGGTGTGACCCTCATCGCCGATGGCTTCGGGCAGCATATTTCCAAGGGCTACATCTATTTTGCCATGGGCTTCTCCGTCTTTGTGGAAGTCCTCAACATCAAGATTCGCAAAGCACCTGCCGATCCGGTCAAGCTGCACTAGCATCGGTCGGAGGGCCCTATCCCTTATGACACTCGCGCTGAGTGACCTGAAAAACCCCGGCGCCGCCTTGCATCGGGTGTTGGGGAATTTCGCCAGCTCGATCAGGGAGGACATCGCAAAGCTGGCGGACAACACAGCAGTTCGCATTCACGACATTCGGGTTTCCAGCAAAAAGATCCGGTCCTTGCTTCGGCTGGCCGGATCGCAAATCGCGGAGGACGAGAGGGACGTCCTGGTGGCGGATCTTCAACTCATCAAAAACACATTCACCGGCACGCGCGATGAGGACGTGATGCGGCTGCGGCTGCGGCAGGTCTTTTCTGTGGAGCGCGCGGCAATAGCCATGGAAAGACTCGGGCTGGCCCGGGTCGCGGAATCGGCGGATTGCGTCGCGGCCGCCGCATCCGTCGCGGCGGCGGACCTTTCCTCCCGTCTGGCCGCCTTGAATCTGGACGGCCTGACGCCGGAGCTGCTGGTTGAAAATGCCGCCGCCTCCTATCGCCGGGCCCGCAAGGTCATGCGCCGCTGCGAGGAATCACCCGAAGACGACCTCATGCACGAATGGCGCAAGCGGGTGAAAGATGTCTGCTATCACGCCATGGCCCTTTCGTCCCTGCCCGCCATGGAGGAATTCTCGGGGTCCGTTGACGCCCTGGCGGAATCCCTCGGGGAATACCACGATCTGGCCTTGCTCGGGCAGCGCGCCGCGCTTGAGAAAAAGATCGCCTCACGCATCTCCGCGGCCAAACAAAAGCTCGGGCGGCAGAGTTTTCAGGCGGCAAGGGATGTTTTCCGGCTCACCCCGCGCCGGTTCGAAGAAAAACTTTTGCGCATGGTTCTTTCTTCCCGTTGATCCCGGCGTTATCAATGGGCTGCCATGCCTGAACCCCAGATTCCCGACGATCCCGGTATCGAAGTCCGCACCTATTTTGTCCGCGGGAAGAACGCCCTGGTGGCCCGGGCGGAGTTTTCCGAACTCTACGCCGGCCTCTACCTGCACCAGATGGATTGCGGCGTGCGGCTGGAACCTGCGCAGGATCACCTGCTCCGCGATGCGCTCGCCTCCATCACGCTGCATTGCGCCGCGCGGCCGCATAAGGAAACCGTGGCCTGGACGGTGAATTTTCAGGAACCGCTGGCCAACATTTTCGTGGCGGGCGACAACCGTCTTGGCACGGTGGTGGGAAATCTCTTCACCGACAATGTGAAGAAGGGGGCGAAGAATCTCTTCTACGCCGACGTGGTCACGGAAGACCAGCCTCCCCGGCGCAGCGTGGTCGAGTTTACCGGCGGAGACTTTCTTGCTGCGGTGGAAACGTTTTACGGTCAGAGCGAACAACGCCCGGCCCGCATTTTCCGGCACGACGAAGAGGATCTCGTGCTGATTGCCGCCCAGCCCGATTGCGATATTGCCTGGTTGGAAGGACTCGATGACGCGGCCGTCCGCCGGCTGGACAAGGACAATGAACTAGGCCTGCTGGAGCAGCGGCGCTACCGGTTTGACTGCGGTTGCAATCAGGATCGCATTCTGGCCATGCTTGCGCCGGTCATGCGCAAGCAGGCGGGGGAGCTATTCCAGGATGAGGAAACCATCCGGGTGCAGTGCCCGCGCTGCGGAAAGCGCTACGCGGTCACGCGCGAAGCGATGGAAGCCCGCCTAGCCGCCGACAGCAAAGGCTAGTTGGCAGCCTTTTTCGGAGCGCTGCAGCAACTGCTCTGGCTGGCCGGGCAACAGCTTTTCTTCTGCATGGAACAGCAACCCGAAAGAGCCACGAGCGCCAGAGTTGCGATGCTGAGATAGGAGATTACCTTTTTCATAGAGCCATGAGAATACCACTCCTTCGCATTTTTTCCAGCTTTGTCATCATTGCGGGGCTTCTTCCCGGCTGCGCCACCCGCACAGACCGCGAGGATCCCGTGCAGGAATACCTCGCCTTTCTTCCGGCGCATCCCGGCGCGGATTTGCGGGGGTCGAAGGAAAAGACCGCGGTGGCGGAGTTCAAAAAATATCTCTCCACTTTCACGAAGGACAGTGTTCTGCGCGACACGCAGCGCGTTTACGCGCCCGATGCCTGGCTCAACGACACACTGAAGACCGTCCGCGGATCGAAGGCTATCGAGGAATATTTCCTCGGCAGTGTGGCCAACACCGACGAAATCAAAGTCGTCTTCACCGATGTCGCCCGTTCGGGCAACGACTACTATTTCCGCTGGGTTATGGACGTGAAATTCAAAAAATTCCAACGCGGCAAAACCATCCGTACGATTGGTCTGACCCATGTACGCTTCAACCGCGACGGCCAGGTCATCCTCCATCAAGACTACTGGGATTCCGCGCAGGGGCTCTTCGAATACGTGCCCGTCATCGGCAGCGGCATCCGCTTCATCAAGTCCCGGCTCTAACTTCCCAAAAGCCGCAAAATCAGCGGTTCCAAAAAGTGCAGCAGAAAAATCGCGGCCAGCACATAAGTGACCGCTGTGATCTGCCGCGCATGGCCCGCTCCAATGCCGAGCGCCGCCAGTGCAATCAACCCGATCCCGATGCCCGTGCTGATGCTGAACGTCAGGGGCATGGTCAGGATGGTGAGAATGGCGGGCGCGGCGATTTCGAATTTGCGCAGGTCGAGGTCCGTCACTCCTTCGAACATCACGATGCCCACCACCACCAGTGCGGGGGCCACCGCAACCGCCGGGATCATGAGGATCAGTGGAGTGAGGAAGAGGGCCAGCAGGAAACACGCCGCCGTGGTGAGCGCAGTCAGGCCGGTTCGTCCGCCGGCCTGCACCCCGGCCGCGCTTTCGATGTAGCTCACCACCGTGGAGGTTCCGAGCAACGAACTGATGATCGCGGCGGTGGAATCGGCCACCAGAGCCCGGCCGATTTTTGGCACGTGACCGTGCGCGTCCATGATCCCCGCCCGCCGCGTCACGCCGATCAACGTGCCGATGTTATCGAACAGATCCACCAGCAAGAGCGTGAGGATGACAGGCAACGCCTTGAAAGGATCGCTGAGGACGAAGTCAAAATTCAGTTTGAGAAAAAGCGGCTCCAGCGACGCCGGCCAGGAAACAAGGGCCGCCGGCACCTGAGTCACGGCCCCGCCTTTTCCATTCGACACAAACAATCCCGCGACCGTGATGGCTGCCATGGCCAGAATAATGGCTCCCGGGATGTTCCGGGCTACCAGAATGCAGGTGAGCAAAATGCCCGCGCCGAAGAGGGCGACATCCGGTTTGGTGAGATCCCCCATGGCCACAAGGGTGACCGGATTGCCCACGATCAAGCCGCCATTTTGCAGTCCGATGAAGGCAATGAAGAGTCCGATGCCCGCGGAGATCGCGATCTTCAATTCCAGCGGGATGGCGTTGAGAATTTTCTCCCGCACGCCGGTCACCGAGAGGAGGAGGAAAATGACGCCATTGATAAAGACGAGCCCCAGCGCACTCGGCCACGGGACGCCCAGGCCGAGGCAGATGGTGAAGGCAAAGAAGGCGTTGATGCCCATGCCCGGCGCGAGCGCCAGCGGGAAGTTGGTCAGCAACGCCATCACGGTCGTGGCGATGGCGGCGCTGAGGGCCGTGGCCGTGACCAGCGCCGGAACCGGCATGCCCGCATTTTTCAAAATGTCGGGATTGACCGCGAGGATGTAGGCCATGGCGGCGAAGGTCGTGAGCCCGGCCACAACCTCCCGGCCCGGAGTCGTTCCGTTCTCCTTCAGGCGAAAAACCCTCTCCCACATGGGGCAGGACCCTATCGCGTCCGCCCCGATCCGCTCACGCCAATTTTTTTAGCGTGGAATCCGCGCCGGAAAAGCTACGATAGTTTTCTCTCCCATGAGCTTTTCCTTTCCCCTGCTGAGCGCGGACGAGGCCGCGGCGTTGATCGGGCACGGTCAAACGATCGGCTTCAGCGGTTTTACCTCTGCCGGCGCCCCCAAAGAGATCCCGCTGGCACTGGCCCGGCGCGCGGTGGAAGAACACTCTGCCGGCCGGCCCTTCCAACTCGGAGTGGTGACCGGGGCTTCCACCGGTGATTCCCTCGACGGAGCGCTGGCTCAAGCCGGGGCCATCGCCTGGCGCACCCCGTTCCAATCCCACCCGGCGCTGCGCGATTTGATCAACGCGGAGAAGGTGCGTTTCTTCGACCAGCACCTTTCCACTGTCGCTCAATCGGCGCGCTACGGGTTCATGGGGAAATTTTCCTGGGCCGTGGTCGAAGCCTGCGACCTTGGCGCGGACGGAGAGATCGTTCTCACCAGCTCGGTCGGGGCCAGTCCGACTTTCCTCAACATCGCCGAGAAAGTCCTGATTGAACTGAACTCCTATCATCCGCCGGAACTGCGGGGTTTTCATGACCTCTTCGAGCCGGGGGATCCTCCCTTGCGTGAACCGCTGCCGCTGCGGAAAGTGTCCGACCGCATCGGGCAGACCGTGGTCCGGATCGATCCGGCAAAGATTGCCGGGGTTGTCCGATCGCACCGTCCGGATGAAGTGAGCGCCTTCAAGCCGGTGGATGAGGTCACGCGCCGCATCGGGCAAAACGTGGCCGAGTTTCTCGCCGGGGAACTGCGGTCCGGTCGCATCCCCCGCGGATTCCTTCCGCTCCAGGCCGGGGTTGGTAATGTCTCCAACGCCGTCCTCGGCGCGCTGGCCGACCATCCGGAGATTCCCGATTTTCAAATGTTCACCGAGGTCGTGCAGGATTCCTGCATTCCCATGTTGGAGAGCGGGCGGCTCACTTTTGCCTCCTCCAGTTCACTCACTCTCACTCCCCCGGTGATGGAAAAGGTTTATCGCAATCTGGATTTCTTCCGGTCCCGTCTGGTTCTGCGTCCGCAGGAAATCACCAACCATCCCGAACTCGTCCGCCGCCTTGGTGTCATCAGCCTCAACACGGCGCTGGAGGCGGATATCTTCGGCAACGTCAACTCGACCCACGTGCTGGGACAAAGCCTGGTCAATGGCATTGGCGGTTCCGGCGACTTCACCCGCAACGCCTACCTGTCCATTTTTGTCTGTCCGTCCACGGCCAAAGGCGGGGCCATCAGCGCGATTGTTCCTCTCGCCACGCATATCGATCACAATGAGCATTCCGTCCAGGTCATCGTGACCGAACACGGCGTGGCCGACCTGCGCAACACCACTCCGCTGGAGCGGGCCCGGCTGCTGGTCGAACACTGCGCCCATCCCGACTATCGGCCGCTTCTGTTTGACTATTTTGCCAACATCCATCGCGGGCACACCCCGCAAACCCTCAGCACGGCCTTCGCCCTGCACGAACAATACCTGCACTCACACGACATGAGGCACACCAGCCTGGTGGATTATTTCCGGTGAGCCGGACCGGGTCTATTCATCAAGCATGAACCGATAGGTCTCGAGTAACCCGCGCCGGCGCAACTCGCTTTCGAGAACGGCCTGGTTGATCTCGCTTGGTGACAATTCGATCATCCGCCGCACGTCCCTGATGTGTTTCTCGCCGCCACCTTCGCGGAAATAGGCAACCTTCCACACGATCACATATTCGGCCGGGGCGTAGAGGATCTCGCCGCCGTTGTGCCGGACGGCTTGTTTGTGTGTCCAGGCCCATTCGAAAAATCCATCACGCTGCGAGGGATAAAAGTCTGCCTTCAGACCGGAGGGAACGTGGATCACATTGAAGTGTCCGCGGCACTCTCGTTTGTTTTCCACCATGAGGACTTCGTCTGGCGGGCAATAGTACTCAGGCTCCGCATAGATTTTTCCCAGCAGTTTAAGGTGAGGATCGTCCAGTGCGACGGCGAGATCCACATCAAGGGTGAGGCGGGGTTCACTGTAAAGCATCGAGCCGAGGGACCCGGAGATGAGATACCGTGCGCCCGACTGGTGAAGCGGACGGACGAAAAGCTCGATGAGGTCAGGTTCTGGCACAGGCGATCTCGCGCGCAAGTTCCCTCTCGATCCGGTCCGGCTCCCAGTCCGGATTCCTTCGGCTGATGGCGGCGCGCCGTGTGGCCCGGGCCGTTCCCAACAATCCCTTGGCCACCGCCCACTTTTCCTCTGCCGACATGGCGCGAAAGCGCGCGATTTGCAGCGGATGCAGTGGTTCGAGTTTCATGAATGGAGGCTCCTACAAAATGGCGTTCTCGAAAAGCTCGATCACCTCGCCGTCCGGCCCCTTGAAAAACGCGATCCGCACTGGAATCGGGCCCGCGCTGGAATCAATGGTGAGGTCTTTTGTTTCCATCGTGATCTCCGCTCCGGCGGCGCGCACTTTTTCCAGAATCGCGGCGCAATCGTCTGTGCGCAGGGCGAAATGCAGCAGCGTGGTTTCGATTTGCGGGGCGGCTTCGGCCCGCTCGAAAATCTCCAGGTAATTCCCGTCACCCGCGTCGAGCATGATGGCCCGTCCGGGCGATTCCCCCCAGGTGATTTTCGTTTGCAGTCCGAGAACGTCAGAATAAAAGCGCACGCTTGCATCGAAGTCGGCGGAACGCAGTGCGGTGTGATGGAAGCCGGTGATTTTTGCCATGCGGAAACTCTGGCAGAGGGCCGTCCGGGCAAAAGCAAAAACCGTTCTGGTCAGGGCCGGATGGCCTGCAATGTCTTTTTGAGTTCCGGCGAGACCGTGGCCTGGCTGATCCAGCGGGCGGCCGCGGCGGGATCGTTTCTCATCCACATGTTGGCAAGATTGAGAATCTGCGCGTCGCGCGCCTTGGGATCCGCGATGGATCCGGCCCACTGCCTGGCCGCAGCGGGATCGTTTTGCAGCAGGCTGCCGGTGAATTGCCGGACGGCTTGGTCGCGGCCTGCTCCGGCCGGGACGGAGGCGAACCATTTCAACGCCGCGGTCGGATCGTCATTGGTCCAGGCGGACATCACATTGGCCACGGCATCGTTGCGCGCGCTGTCCTCCCCAAGCTGCATCGACCAGCGGGCGGCGGCGGCGGGATCGGCATTGGCCCAGATCGAGGCGACTTGGGTGAGGGAGTTTTTCCGGGTGGCATTATCGGCGATCGAGATGGCCATGGCTGCGGCGGCGGCGGGGTCGTTCTGGGCCAGTCCGATCACCAACCCGCTCCAGGCTGCTTTTTGCACGCTGGGATCGGTTTGGGCCGTGACCCATTCCCGGGCGCCGGGGAGATCAATGCGGGCCCAGTTTTGCGCGATGTTTCGCAGCATATTGTCCTGCTCGCTGGGTGAGGTGACCAGTTCGGCGAGGGCTACGGCTTTGTCAGGGTCCTGATTGATGGCCCGCCAGCTCATTTGCTGGAGCATGGTGTCGCGCTGTTTCCCCGGGGGTTGTTGTTCGATCCAGCCGGCGGCGGCGGTGAAGTCCTGCTGCGCCCAGTTCTGCAGCACGCTCGAAAGATACTGGGTTTTTCGGGGGTTGGCGGGAAGTTTTTGCACCCAGGCGATGGCGGCTGGTGCGTCCTGAGTGGCCCATGTGTTGATGACATTCTGCATGGCCGGGCTGTTGGCGGGAAACTGCTGGGCCCATTCCAGGGCGGCCGCGACGTCTTTCTGCGCCCATTGACCGGCCACGATCATGATGGCGGAGTTGCGCAATTGTCCGGCGGGCAGGGCCAGCGCCCGCTGCGCAGCCGCTTGCGGGTCGCGGGTGGCCCAGGAGCTGAAGAGGCTATAGGCAATCTGGGTGGAGCGGTCGGACGATTCGGTCGCGTTCATCAGCGAGAGCGCCCGCTCGGGATCCGACTCGGCGATGGCGTTGAGCACGAGCATTTCCACGGTGCGCTTGAGTTCGTTATCGGTCAGCGTCCGGGCCCATTGCAACGCGCCGGTGGCATCATTCTCGGCCCAGCCGGACGCGACCCCGAAAAGCGCGCGCTTGCGCATCTCGGTGTCAGGCACGGCCTGCGCGTAAGCCAGCGCGGCGGCGGGATCTTTTTCCGCCCACGCTCCGACAATGACAGTGAAGAACTCCAGGTTCATTCCCTTGGGCTGAGCGCGCACCATTTCCGCGAGTTCCTTGGCATTCGCGGAAGTGACCTCATCGCTCAGGGCGAGAATGCGGCGGTACTGGCGGTTCCGCCCGTTCTCGGCCAGCGCGAGGCCAAGACGATCCGACAGGGGTTTGGAGTCTGCCGGCGCAGCCTCAGTTTCCGTCCGCGCCGGGGTCGGAGCGGCGGAGCCATTGGCCCTGATGTCCGCGGATGGTTGGGTCACAGCGGGTGAAAGTTCTCCCGCGACTCCGGGTTTGCCGGGCGGCTGCCGGAGACTAAATACGGTGGCGGCTCCCGCAGCGAAACCGGCCAGAATGGAAACAACGAGGAGGACCGGGGTTTTCATCAGGTTCGTGATAAGCCAGAATCACGAACGGTAGAAGCCCGATCGGCCTTGCCGGCGACTCAATCTCTTTGGCAGCGAGAACGCATCGCGCGCCCGTGTCGCCGGTCAGGCGGAAGTGTTCCCGCTGGAATGCCGGGACTCCCAAAGCGAGTCGTTGGAAATCCGAACGACTCTCAAATCCTGCGCCGGCCGCAACGCGGCCTCCAGGCAGTTGAGGGTCTCGCTTTCGATGCTGGTGTGGTTCGCCCCGGCGCGGGCTTGCAGTTTCTCGTGGATATGGGGAGGGATGTTCTGAAGGAGAATTGAGGCCATGAGCGACCATAGGTGCGGCCGGGCTGATTTCAAACTCCGGAGCATGGCCTGCGGCGACCCGCGGTGCTAGATTCTGCATCGTGCGAAAAATCATCCACCTGGACATGGACTGTTTCTACGCCGCGGTGGAAATGCGCGAGCGGCCGGAATTGGCCGGCCAGCCCGTCGCGGTGGGCGGCGGATCGCGCCGCGGGGTGGTGACCACTTGCAATTACGAGGCGCGGAAATTCGGTGTGCGCTCGGCCATGCCCGGTTTCAAGGCGCGCGAGATCTGCCCTCACCTCGTCTTTCTCCCCGTGCGCTTCGACCTCTACCGCGCCGCCTCGGCTCAGGTCCGCGAGATTTTGCTCGGGGTCACTCCGTTGGTCGAACCGTTGTCCCTCGATGAAGCGTACCTTGATGTCACTGCGCTGGACCGTTTCGCATGGGACATCGCCAAGGAGATCCGGCAGCGGATTTTCGAGAAGACCGGACTGACCGGATCCGCCGGCATCGCCCCGAACAAGATGCTGGCCAAGATCGCCAGCGACTGGCGCAAACCCAACGGCCAGTTCGCCATCACCCCCGATCAGGTCACAGCCTTCATGCGCGACCTGCCGGTTCGCAAGCTCTGGGGCATCGGACCCAAGAGCGCGGAAAAACTTGCCGCCGCCGGCATCCGGACCTGCGGCGACCTGCAGCGCTTTTCCCTTCCGGAAATGATCGCCCGTCGCGGCAATTGGGGCGGGGAATTGTATCACCTCTGCCGCGGCGAGGACGACCGGCCGGTCGAACCGAACCGCATCCGCAAATCGCTCAGCAACGAATGCACCTACCTGGAAAATCTGGAATCCCCCGACGAGTGCCGCGCCGCAATGGACGACCTCATCGCCGAACTCCAGGAAGAGCTCCGCGCCAAGGCCGCCGACCGCCGGATCCGCAAGGTTTTCGTGAAGATGAAATTCTCCGACTTCACCCGCATCACCCGCGAATGCCTTGCCGCCGAACCCGCCCGCGAAACCTTCCACGTTCTTTTGGAAACCGCTTGGCGAAGTGGCGAGGGACGCCCGGTGCGTCTGCTCGGTGCCGGTGTCCGCTTCGCTGATCCCTCCGGGGACGAAGAACCCCTGGACATCACCCAGCCCTTTCTCGATTTTTAGGAGCGTGGCGGCCTTCGAAAATCTCCCATGCCGGACTCCGTGCTATGAGATCCGGATTTCAGAATGTCTCACGCAAAGGGTAAGAAAGAGCGAGGAAGAATAATCTCAAAGCCTTCCAATCTTTGCGCTCTTGGCGTCCTTCGCGCGAGGCTGTCCGTGAAGTGGGTTTTGACGAAGCAAAACCCTCCAAGACGAAAAAAGACCGGACCTTGCGGCCCGGCCTTTTCTCTGGGTCGCCGCCTTGTAGCGGCGAATTTCTGGCGCTCGTTGAGGGCCTTTCAACCCTCAACTTTCAACCATAAACTCTTAGTAGCGGTAATGCTCGGGCTTGTAAGGGCCTTCGACCGGAACGCCGATGTAGTTGGCCTGATCCTTGGAAAGGACGGTGAGTTTGACTCCGATCTTTTCGAGGTGCAGACGGGCGACTTCCTCGTCGAGCTTTTTGGGCAACACGGTGACGCCGACCGGACGGGTCTCGCGGGTTTCCCAGAGTTCGATCTGGGCCAGGGTCTGGTTGGTGAAGCTGTTGCTCATGACGAAGCTCGGGTGACCAGTGGCGCAGCCGAGATTCACCAGGCGGCCTTCGGCCAGCATGTAAATGCTGTTGCCGGCGGGGAAGGTGTATTTGTCCACCTGAGGCTTGATGTTGAGCTTCTTGATGCCCTTGATTTTTTCGAGCTTGTCCACCTGGATCTCGTTGTCGAAGTGACCGATGTTACAGACGATGGCCTGGTCTTTCATTTTGACCATGTGCTCGGCCGTGATGATGTCTTTGTTGCCGGTGGTGGTGACGTAGATGTCGCCGATGCCGAGCGTATCCTCAATCGTGAGGACGCGGTGTCCGGCCATGGCGGCCTGCAGCGCGCAGACGGGATCAATCTCCGTCACGATAACTTGGGCACCCATGCCCTTGAGGGCCTCGGCGCAGCCTTTGCCCACATCGCCGTAGCCGCAAACGACTCCGACCTTGCCGGCGATCATGACGTCAGTCGCACGCTTGATGCCGTCGAGGAGGGATTCGCGGCAGCCGTAGAGGTTGTCGAATTTCGCCTTGGTCACGGAATCGTTGACGTTGATGGCAGGGAAGAGGAGTTTGCCGGCCTTCTGCATTTCGTAGAGACGATGGACGCCTGTGGTGGTTTCCTCGGAGACGCCTTTGAGTTCCTTTAGGATTTCATGGAAGATGCCGGGTTGTTCGACCTTGATCTTCTTGAGCAGGGCCTTGACCACGGAGACTTCGTGATTGTCGGACGGCGTGTCGATCCAGGTGTCGCCGTTTTCCATTTCGTAGCCTTTGT
>JBMOHI010000028.1:0-13245 GCA_049317925.1 Terrimicrobiaceae bacterium | reverse complement strand
GGGTGTGGGTGGTGTTTTCTTTGGTGGCGGGATTGAAACGGTGGATCTGGCCGCGGTCGATATCCACCCAGTAAAGGGCCTGCTCACGTTCCTCCCAGAGAGGCGATTCGCCGAGGATGGAGTCGTGACGGTGGACCAGTTCGGCGGCGAGGGTGGCGACGGCGGGGAGGTGGCGGGGATCGATTTTCATGGTTTGGTGGGATGGGGAAGTGAGTTCCAATGGCCATTGCCATGCGAGTGGCCGAGGCCCTCGGGATGACCGGCCTTGATACTGAGAATGCCGCCGGCGCAAATGAGCAAGGTGCCGGCGACGGAGATCCAATCAGGCACGTTGCCGAAGAAGATCCAGCCGAGCAGTCCGGAAAAAATTACCACGGTATAATTGAAGGGAGAAATCTGCGCCGCGCTGGCCTGACGGTAAGCCAGGATGATGAGGTATTGCGTGAGGGCATAGAAACCTCCCACGCCCACGAGGAGCAACCATTCGTGCGCCGTGGGCGGTTTCCAGTCGAAGAAACAGACCGGAATGAGGAGCAGGGTGGAGATGCCGAAGTTGTAGAGGAGAATCCGCATGGGGGGCTCGGTTTCGGAAAGTTTGTTGGTGGCGACAAGGGCCAGTGCGGAAAACACCGCCGCCGCCAGCGCGATCAAGGCGGCTGGATTGTGCAGCATTTCCGGGCCGGGCTTGATGATCAGGCAGATTCCGACCAGGCCAATGAGGAGGCTGACCCACACAAGAGGCTGCACGGTTTTGCGAAACCAGACCCAGACGACCAGCGGGATGAAGAGCGGGGCCGCGTTGGACAGCAGAACGGCATCCATCAGGGCGATGGATTTCACCGCGATAAAGAAGAGCAATTGGCAGACCGATCCCGCCACGCTGCGGAAGATTTGCAGGCCGGGATGTTTCGTCTTGAGCAGACCGGGTCCTTCGCGCGCCAGTGCCGGCAGGAAGACCAGAAAGCTGATGCCGTATTGCAGGAAAAGCAGGAGCAACGGTGAGACGTTCGCCGCGGCCTTGCTCAGGGCGCTCATGACCGCGGCGCAGAAAAATGCGGCCGTGATCAGGACGATTCCGGCGGTCAGATTCTTTGTGCCCGTATGATCATCCCCGCTCATCCTGGGCTGATTCATTTGCCAGTTCGCTGGCGCAGGCAAGCCGCGAATGGGAATTCTTTCGTCACCTCGCCGCGAAGCTGCGCCCAGCTTCGGAAATGACTTTGCAATGCAGGATGGCATTCTGAAACGCACGGTTTAGATTTCCCTCCAATGAGAACCTTCGGCATCACTCTGGTCGTCATCGGGATTCTCATTCTGGTCCTTCCCAACATCCCGTTTACCCGCAAGGAGAAGGTGCTCGATATCGGGCCGGTTGAGATCGTGACGGAGAAGAAGGAAAACCTTCTGCTCGCGCCGTTTTTCGGCATCGTAACGATCGCCGGCGGGGCCGCCATGGTGCTGGCGGCGGTGGTTACCAAGAAACGCTGAGAATCTGTGCGGTGCGGATGTCTTTTTACAGAGATTTGGCCGATCGCCGCACTGCCCGACGCAACGAGTCGCACTTTCCGCTTGAATTAGGACAATTGACGACGAAGTCTTCGCGCGGGTTTATGGACAGAATGCTGCTGGTTTTCCGGATTTCCGTGTTTGGCCTTGTCGTTGTCGGCTTGGTAGCCTGTTCGTCGGGGCGGCAAACCCGCACCATGGCCCCGCCCGCGCCGGTTTTGTATGAATGGAATGCGGACGGATTGTCCGGCAAAACGCGGGTCGTGATCGATCTGACCGAGCAACGCGCGGATGTGACCATTGGCGGCCAGCCTGCCGGTTGGGCCGTGGTGGCGACCGGTAAGGAAGGACATGACACCCCAGCGGGCGAGTACAAAGTGATCGAAAAAGTCGCCGACAAACATTCCAATCTCTACGGCGTCACGGTCGATGCCGACGGCAATATCGTGAACGACAGCGCGGACGTTCGCAAACACAGCCCGCCTCCGGGCGGAGAGTTCAAATTTGCGCCCATGCCGTATTGGCTGCGACTGACTAATTACGGCATCGGTTTACACGCGGGTCATATTCCGCAGCCGGGCGAACCGGCGTCCCACGGCTGCATTCGGATGCCGGCGGAATTCGCGCCGCAGCTTTTCGAGGTGGTCGAGGTCGGAACCCCGGTCACGATTATCCGGTAAAAGGCCTCTACACCATGCCGAGCTTCTGCCGGCCTTCCTCGCTGATGCGTTCGGGCGACCACGGCGGATCCCAGACCAGTTCGACGTTGGCGTCCGTCACGCCGTCCAGGGTGAGGACTTTCTGCCGGGCCTCGCTGGCTATGATTGGGCCCATGCCGCAGCCGGGAGCGGTGAGGGTCATCTGCACAGTTACGCTGCTGCCGCCTTCGACACTTTTGAGATCGAGTGAATAGACGAGCCCGAGGTCCACGATGTTGACGGGAATTTCCGGATCGTAGCAGGTCTTGAGTTGGTCCCACACCGCTTTTTCGAGATTGCCGTCGGTAGGTTGGGCGAGTTCAGCGGGTTTTTCCTGTCCGATGGCGTCGGCATCATGGCCTTCGATCCGGTAGAGTCCGGCCTGACTCGGAACGAGAACGGTGAATGAACCGCCCAGCGCCTGGGTGATCACGACTTGGGTTTCGGCCGGAATGGTGATTTTTTCCCCGCTGGGAATGCGCGAGACTTCCACGTCGCGCGTTGTGCTGGTGGTGGTGCCGGTGCTCATTCGTCTCCCTGGTCTTTGGATGCACCGGCGCGCTTGTTGCCGGCGAGGTATTGTTCGATCAGGAGGAGGTTGGACTCGCCGGCCCGTTGCACGATCTTCAAAAGCTGATCCATCGAGCTGACTTCCTCGAGTTGCTCGCTGACAAACCACTGGAGGAAGGTCGCGGCGATGTGGTTGTTTTCCTTCAAGGCGAGATCCATCAGACCGTTGATCAGATTGGTTACGTTGATTTCCTGTTCGAGCGAGAGCTTCACCGCATCCTCGGCGAAGGGAAACTTGGCCACGGGCTTGGCGATCACGGGAATCTCCACGCGGCCGCCCGCGTCGATGAGGAACTTGATGAACTTCATCGCGTGCTGATGCTCTTCGGCTGCCTGTTGGTAAAAATGCTGGGCGAGGAAGGGCAGGGATTCGGCGTCGAAATGAGCGGCGATGGCCGTGTATTGAATGCTGGCGGCGAATTCGTAGCCGACCTGTTCGTTGATTTTATCGTTGAGAGCCTGGGAAATAAGCATGACGCAAGGTTCCGCTTACCCCGGTGAAAGGTCAAGTCCTCGCGGAGCTACGAAGGTGCAGATGCGTTTTCTGCCAAAGATTTCTTTGCCGATCAGCCGTTTTCGGGAATAGAGGAACGAGGGAAGCATGAGCCATCATCACCGGCGCTACAATTACGACAGGCTGGGCTCCGAGGAGGGTTTGCGGCGCGACATCCGCCGCCGGCGCTGGATCATCGGTCTCATGCTGCTGGGCGGCGCGGTTTTGATTGCCCTGCTCGTCTTTCTCTCGCTGGCGAAGTGACCGGCAGCAACCCGAGCCGCCACATGTTCCCGCTGACTTTTCGCAGGGGGACGTTGCGGGGCTTTTTCATGTCGGACAAAATCCTGTCTCATGAAAACACGTTTCCGGACGATCGCATGCGCATTGGTCTGCTTGCGGTGGGCCTGCGGGCACGGCATAGTGTGTGCATGGAAGCCACCACCACGCCGGTCAATTACAAGATCGGCAATGAAAAGCTGATCCGGGTAAAAGATGCCGCCAGTGCCAAGCTGCGGTCCTTGTTGGAAAAACAGGGACGGGCGCAGGGGGCTTTGCGTGTTGCTGTGATCGGTGGGGGCTGTTCGGGACTGCAATACAAGATGGACCTCGTGGACGGGCCGGCCAATCGCGACATCCTGGTGGTGTCGAATCAGGTCAACGTCGTGGTCGATCCCAAAAGCGCGCTCTTCGTAAGCGGGTCGGAATTGGACTTCAGCGACGACCTGCAGAAGGGCGGTTTCAAAGTAACGAACCCCAACGCGGTGGCCCATTGCTCGTGCGGGGAAAGTTTCTCCGCGTGACGGATTGTTTCGCCCTTTTTAGCCTGGCCCGGCGGCCGGTTCTGGATGTCGGGGCACTCAAAGAAAAGCATCTGCAACTGGCCGCCCGATGGCATCCTGACTCTCCAAGCGGGGATGGCGGAAAATTCCGCGCCGTGCAGGAAGCCTACGCGGTCTTGCTCGACCCGGCGCTCCGTCTGCGGCATTTGCTCGAACTTGAATTCGGCTCCGCAGAAAACAAATCCCTCCCTCCGTATCAGGATTTGTTCCTGAAGGTCGGCGCGTCTCTGCAGAAGGCCCGGACAGTCCAGCAACATCTGGAGAAATCCCAAACCGCACTGGCCCGCGCTCTGCTGGCCCAGGACCGCGAAGCCGCTCTGCAAAATATTCGCGAAGCCACGCGGTCCGTCGAAGCGGCGCGAGCCATTTCGGAGAGCGAGTTGGCCGCCCTCGACGCCCGCTGGCCGGAGGTCCGCGCGGAGGAACTGGGAGATCTAGCCTCCGGTCTGACCTTTCTCACCCGCTGGCAATCCGAGTTGAGCGAAGCCGGATTCCGCCTGGAACACGCCGGACGTTGAGCGTTGAATGTTCTCCATTGAGCGGTCAGGCTCCGCCTGATGATCGTCGGCATTGACCTAGGCACCACCAACTCCCTCATCGGCGCGATGGACTCCGGGTTTCCGGTTCTGTTCGCTGACGCGGAGGGACATCGGCTCACGCCTTCTGCGGTCTATTTTCCGGAGGAAGGGGAGCCGCTCGTCGGACGTGCCGCCCTGAACCATCGCGAAAAAGCCATTCTTTCCGTTAAGCGACTGATGGGACAGCCGGGGGGAAATCCTTCGCCGGAGGAAATTTCGGCTCTGATTTTGAAAAAACTGAAAGCCGATGCGGAGCGCGCGTTGGGGCAGAGCGTGGACCGGGCGGTGATCACCGTGCCGGCGTATTTCAATGACGCCCAGCGCGCCGCGACCAAACGGGCGGGGGAACTGGCAGGCTTAACCGTGGAACGCCTCCTGGCCGAGCCCACCGCAGCTGCACTGGCGTACGGGCTCGACCGGTTGGACGAGAAGAGCAAGGTCGTGGTCTATGACTTCGGAGGCGGAACCTTCGATGTTTCCGTGCTTGAATTGAGCAGCGGCGTTTTCCACGTCCTTTCCACCAATGGCGACACCCGCCTCGGCGGCGACGATCTCGATGCGGCCCTTTCCGCTGAACGCGGTGTCTCCCTGCTGGAAGCGGCCGAGTTAAAGAAGGACCATTCCGCAATCCGCAATTCCCAAGCAGCGATCGCTATTATCGAACGCACCCGCGCCCACTGCCTGCGCTCCTTGCACGATGCCGGGCTGAAAACCGGGGACATCGACGAAGTGATTCTGGTGGGCGGAGTCACCCGCATGCCGCTGGTTCGGGAGTTTGTGCGGGAGGTTTTCGGGCGCGAGGCCAATGTGAGCCAGCATCCCGACGAGGCCGTGGCGCTGGGGGCGGTCATCCAGGCCGGCATTCTCGACGGTTCGGTGCAAAACATCACGCTGCTGGACGTGACCCCGCTATCCCTCGGCATCGAAACCTTCGGCGGCCTCATGAATGTGCTTATTCCGCGAAACACCACCATCCCCTGCAAGGCAGGTGAGATGTTTACGAATGCCGCCGCCAACCAGGCTTCGATGCGGATCAGTGTCTTGCAAGGCGAGCGGGAGATGGCGAAGGACAACTGGCGTCTGGGCGAGTTCGATCTGCCTTTCGCCCCGGCTCCGCGCGGTCAGGCCCGCGTGGGGGTGCAGTTCGAGCTGGATGCCAATGGCCTTCTGCATGTGCTGGCCCGTGATGTGGCGACGGGTCTTGATACCAAGGTGGAAATCCGCAGCGCGGTGGAAGTCAGTGACGAGGCGGTGGAAAAAATGCTGGCCGACTCGCTCGAGCACGCCTTTGAGGATATGGACGACCGGCAGTTCGCCGAGGCGTGTTTGAAAGCTGACGAGATGCTGCCCGCGGTGGAGGCGGCTTTGCAGCGTCTGGAGATCAGCCCGGCAGAGCGCGATGTGATTTTGGGTCTGGTCCAGAAGGTGCAGCGGGCGCGCGATGCCCGATCGTTGCAGAAACTCAAATCCGCCCTGAACGAATTGGACAGGGAGACGGAACCGCTGGCGGCGCGGCTCATTGAGGGCGTTATGGAAGGGAGATTGTAAGGAGACCTCTTCGTCGAGGGTCGCGGGCCTCGCTTCTACTTTTCTTCCCCGAATCGAGCGCTGGTCTTGAGATAGTTTACCGCGTAGTCCTTCACGGCGTCCTCCAACGTGGTGGTGGGAGGGGCATACCCGGTGGCGCGCACCTTCGCGATGTCGGCGCAGGTGTAGTATTGATACTGATGCCGGATGCTTTCCGGCATCTCGATGAATTCAATTTGTGGCGGCAGATTGAGAGCCGAGAAAAGCGCATTGGCCAGATCGACCCAGGTGCGGGCGACGCCGGCGCCGATATTGTACAATCCGCCCGCGGTTTCCGTTTCGGCCAGGTGCAGGGTCATGGCCGTGGCGTCATTGACGTATACAAAATCGCGCTTTTGGCCGCCGTCGGGATATTCCGGCTTGTAGCTCTTGAAGAGGCGGATTTTTCCGGTCGAAACGATTTGTTCGTAGGCTTTGCAAACCAGGCTGCGCATGTCGCCCTTGTGATATTCGTTCGGTCCGAAAACGTTGAAATATTTCAGTCCGACGATCTCGGGCAGGATTTCCTCCTTCTGCGCATAGAGATCGAAGAGGTGCTTGGAGTAGCCGTAAAGATTCAGCGGATGATAGGCGCGGAGGTTCTCGGTTTTGTCATCCATCCCGGCGGACCCGTCGCCGTAGGTCGCGGCGGAGGAGGCATAGACGAAACGCGTGCCGGCCTGCAAGGCCCAGCGGCAAAGTGTCCGGGTGTAGGTGTAATTGTTTTCCATCACATAAGCTGCATCCGTGACGGTGGTGGAGGAACAGGCACCGAGATGAAAACAGGCACTGAATTTTCCGTGAAAATCGGCATCGCGGGCCAGGTCCTGCAATAACTTGTCGGCGGGCACGTAATCCTCGAATTCCAGTGGAGCGAGGTTGCGCCACTTCTCATCCTGTCCGAGAAAATCCGTGACCACGATCTGGCTGATGCCGCGCTGATTGAGGGCATGGACGAGGGCGCTCCCAATGAAGCCGGCGGCTCCGGTTACGAGCACGCGGGCCTTCGGATGCAAAAGCGTTTCTTTTTTCTTGGGTGGCTTGGACATGGCGCTCAATTCACCTTCCAGCCCAGATCATCAAAGGTCTCGGCGAAGAGCGAGATCTTGGCCGGAAAAATGGTTCCCGCACTTGAGACGAGTTCTGCCGCCTTGCGCTTGTCGCCTTGCTTGAGTTTCAAAGCCGCCTGCGCGTAATACCAGCCGGGGCCGTCCCCGGGAAATTTCATACGGGCGGCCAGCTTTTGTGCATCCTCGAGCTGGTCGGTCTGGAGAAGGCAGAGGATGACCTTGAACTGCAGCAACTCATTGCCGGGATCGTTGCTCAACATCCGCGTGAAGTACTCGAGGGCTTGCGGGTATTGCTTCTGCAGGAAGTACAGTTCGCCCACATTGAACTGGGCGGGAAAAAAACTGTAGTCAATCGTGAGAGCTTTCTCAAAGCTGGCTTTCGCCGCCGCGTAGTCTTTTTTCTTGGTGTAGGCGGCCCCGATCAGGTTCAAGATAAATGCGGATTCAGGATCCAGCTTCTCGGCTTCCTGGAGTTTCCCCAGCGCCTCGTCGAATTTTTTGTCCTCGAAGTCCTTCAATGCGGTATTCACCAGCGCCTGGGCGGGGTTGGGCCCGGACTCGGCCCGGGTGGGTGCGCTCAGGCACAGCAGTGCGGCCAGGGTGGAAATCAGCAGGCGGGTCTTCACGGGCCGCAGAATGGCGTGAACACCCCTTATCCCGCAACTGCAAATCACTCTTGTCCGGTCAAGGGCGGGCCGTTAGCTCTCATGGCAACCATGCAATCGGGTTATCTGGCGCTTCTCCTCCACGCCCACCTTCCCTTCGTCCGGCATCCCGAATACGACGAATTCCACGAAGAGGACTGGCTCTTCGAGGCCGTGGTGGAAACCTACATCCCGCTCCTGCGCATGCTTCGCCGCCTGGTGGTGGACCGCGTGCCTTTCGAGCTGACTCTGACCCTGACGCCGACCCTCTGCGCCATGTTGCGGGACCCCCTGCTGACGTCACGCACGGAACGATACCTCGACCGCGGGATCGAACTCTCCCGCTTGGAGATCGAACGGACGGCTTCCGATCCGCACCTCAACGGACTGGCCCGTTTTTATCACGAACGTTTCACCACTTCGCGGGATTTTTATCTCAAGGACATCCAGCGCGACATAGTTGGGGCCTTCGCCCAACTCCAGCGCGATGGCGTGGTGGAGATCATCACCTGCGCGGCCACGCATGGATTTCTTCCGCTCATGGAGGAATTTCCCGAAGCCATGCGGGCGCAGATTCTCATAGGGCGGGATTATCACCGCGAATGTTTCGGTTGCGATCCGGCCGGAATCTGGCTGCCAGAGTGCGGCTATGTGCCGGGCGTTGACCGCATCCTGCAGGAGGCGAATCTCCGCTGGTTCGTCGTCGATGCCCACGGTCTCATGTACGGAAAACCGCGTCCGCGGTTTGCGATTTTCTCGCCCTACTACACTCCGGCGGGCTCGGCGGTTTTCGCCCGCGACCGCGAGTCGAGCCGGCAGGTCTGGAGTTCGCGCGACGGCTATCCAGGCGATCCGGCCTACCGGGACTTCTATCGCGACATCGGGAAGGATTTGCCGGAGGACTATATCTCCCGGGCCTTTCCGCAAGTGGGACACCACCGTTTTACCGGAATCAAATATCACCGCATTACCGGCAGCGAAAACAAGGAACTCTACCGTCGCGATTGGGCCATGGGCGCGGCCGATTCGCATGCTGGTCATTTTTTGCAGAGCCGCATGCAGCAGATCGAGCAACTTCGTGCCACCCTGCCGGTTGATCCCCTGGTGTTAAGTCCGTTCGATGCCGAGCTTTTCGGCCACTGGTGGTTTGAGGGGCCGGAGTTTCTGGATTTGTTTTTGCGCAAGGCAGCGTTCGACCAGAAGGTTTTCCAGCTCACCACCCCAACGCGCTATTTAGCCGGCCATCCGACCTTGCAGATGGTATCGCCCTCGCCCTCGAGTTGGGGCAACAACGGCTACTGGGAGGTGTGGCTCGACCGCAGCAACGCCTGGATCTACCCGCACCTTCACGCCGCCGCCCGGAACATGACCGCCGCCGCGCGCAAATTTGCCAAGTCCCGGTCCAAGCCCATCGACCGCCTGCTCAAACAAATGGCCCGCGAACTCCTCCTTGCGCAATCCAGCGACTGGGCTTTTCTCATGAAAACCGGTACTGCCCGCGAATACGCCGAGAAACGCACCCGTGACCATCTTCTGCGCTTCAACCGCCTCCACGATTTGCTCGCCGAAGACCGCCGCGACGATGCCCTGCTTGCGGCCTGCGAAGAACGGGATAATCTTTTCCCCAATCTGAACTGGCACCACTACGCTTGAGGAAATTTCTCGCCGTCTCCCTCCTGGCCCTCCTGCCCGGACTCCTGTCTGCGCAGGAACAACAATTCACCTTCGCCCTGCCCGAGTTGGAAGGCCGCATCAGCCTCGGGGTTTTTGATTCCGCGGGCAAACTCGTGCGCACCCTCTTTGTCGGCGCCGCCGAGGCCGATTTCAAAGTCGGCCTCAACGGACTCATCGCCACGTGGGATGGAAAAGCCGACGACGGCAAGGCTGCGGTCGCCGGCAAATACAGCATTCGCGGTTACGTTGTCGGCGCAGAAGTGAAAGCCGAGGGCGAAGCCTATCATTTCAACGACTGGATCGTGGACGACGCCTCGCCGGAGATCTCCGGCATCGCAGCTGTCGTTCCCACAGAGAAAGAGAATTTCCTGCTCTTCGGTTTCAAGCCCGCGCGCGATCGGGAGCGCGCGACCGATTCCCTGCTCTGGCGTTTCGACGAATCCACCGGTTTGCAAATCCTGGCCGCGCTGTCTGGCAAGGCCGCTTTTCTAGCCGGCGATTCCGCCCGCATTGCGATAGACGACCGCAAAGAAGGTAAGCTCCTTGTCTATGAACTAGCGAATCCCTCCCAGCCACGGGTCGCTGCGGCCACAGGTTTTTCCAGCGGCGCATTTTGGAAAGACCGCCTCTATCTCGCCTCGGAGAAAAGCGAACTCGAAGCATTTAATCCCGTCACGCTCACCGCGGAAAAGACGCTTCCGACTCCCGCAAGTTTTGCAGGCCTCGACGCCAATCCCGCCGCCCTCCTGGGTTGGAACGCCTCCAGCATCTGGCTCTTTCGCGGCGAAAAGTTCGCGCCCGCCCCGCTCAAGGAACTCCCGGAAAACCTCGCCCTCTCCGCCGGCGCCGATGAGACCTTCTGGATTGCGGGCCGACATGGCGCCGACATCATTGTCCGCCAGCACGCCTTTGACGGTGAACTCTTGCGCGAGATGAAGATCTCCGAGGATTTCGCCGAAACCGTGCAGATTTTCGCCAGCAAGACTTCGCTGAGTTTCTACCTTTTGCTCCATGCCAAAAACTGGAGCCGTCAGACCCTCCGCGGCTACCGCCCGTCCGCCATCGCGCCCAGCGAAGGCGCCACCCAAGTCGATTGGGAAGTCTTCCTCGACAAGACCATCGAAAACAGCCGCCGCTTCGGCCTCGTTGAGGGCAAACTCGTCCCCGATGCCGGCCAGGCTCCGCAGCCAGTCGAACAAAAGATCTCCCTCCTGGCCAACACCCTCAATGCGCACGGCTCCACCCTCACCCTCCGGGCCGCCGCCGGACCCTCCGGCCTCTGGCTGCAAGCTGCCGACGGACTTCCCCTTCTCGCCCTCACCAGCCGGAATTTCATCGACCGCACCGTCGTCGCGCCGGGCGAAACGCCGGATTCCCTCCGCGTTTTTGCCGGTGACGGCGTGGTCGTCTCCGAGTATCTCATCACCGGACTCGGCAGCATCGCCGCCATCGAAGCGGGAGAAATTGAGATTCCCTGAGTTGACCTGCGGGCCTTTTGAACTATCAAAACAACGTGATTTTCCGAAACCCCATCCTGCTTGTCGCGCTGGCCGCCTGCCTGGTCGTGCCGCGACTGCACGCCGTGGAGGAAATCAAGGTCCCCTTCAACTTCCAGTGGGGCGAGTCCGCCCAACGCCTTGAGGACAGCCTCAAACGCGTCCAGGCCAGAGTCGTCGAACGCAAGCAAGTGCAGAGCCGGCAGTGCCTTGTCGTGGAAGGCATCCCCCAGAAACTCCTCCAGCGCGCCCTTTTCTACTTTGAGAACGACTCCCTTAACGAGATCGAACTCCACTACGGCGATCCGAGCTGGGATGGCACACAATATGGGAACTTCTTCGACCAGACCCGCCGCAACATCGAGGCCAAGTACGGTATCGGCCGCGTCATCGCCCGCCAGAAAACCCGCGACGGCGACGTGTTGCAAACCGTCATCGGCTACCAGTGGGCCCAGGATGTTGCCACGCTGTCGCTTTACTACTACACGGCTGAACAGGGCGCCCAAAGCTACCGCCTCCTCAGCCTGCACTACCGCGGGTTTTGACCATCCCGCCGGGTTGGCGACCGGATGAACCGCTTCTTTCGTGCTGACCCTGACTCAGGTCCTTTTCTTCAACGCTTCGATGGCGAAGGGATTGCCGTCTGCGGCCAGCTCGCGCAGTCCGGCCAGTCCCATGTCCTGCACGGCGGGGTCGGGATTCTTCAACGCTGCCTCGCAGGTCGCGTGGTCGAGGTAGCGGGAAAACAGGGAGCGGGCCTCCTCCGCTTCGCAGACGGACAGGCGGGCGGACATTTCGGTGCGCAGCTTGGTCTCCAGAAATGTCACATCATCCAGATCCGACTTCCGCCCGGTATCCGTTTTCGTTGCGATCAGAAAGGATTCGTCCAGCACGCGGGCGCAGCCCAAGCCAAGGGTAGCGAACCCCCATGCTGTGTCGAACTCCTCGAGGTCGAGCTGATGCGGCTGATAGAAAACATCCAGATACCTGTCAATTCCTCCGATGCGCACCATTCCGGCGTTGTCAATGGTCAGGGCCAATTCTTCCGGCTCAACTTTGCGCTGGTGCGACACGTCAAAAAAATAGCGGCTGGCATAGGGCGCCGTCGCATGCCGAATCGCATCACACCATTCGTCGATGCTTCCAAGCGGTTCCAGCCAGATGTCCGCATCCACCGTTGTGCGGGAGAGTCCATGCGCGATCACGGCCATCCCGCCTAGCACCAACACACGGTGGGAGGAGGCCAGAGATTCTATAACTTGTGCAGCTTCGCCCGGCATTCGTTCACCACCTCCGCCACTTTGTCCGAGATATAGAAGAGGTCGCTGATGGATTGCGGCGGATGTTTGAGCCACGGCTCGCTGTTATCCGGCGTTTGGGGGCGAGCCGGGCGCGGACCCCGTGCCGCGTGGCGTTTGGCGGCGCGTTTCTCGCGCTCCCATTCGGCCCAGACCGATTCGCGGGAAGGTGTATGCCGTTTCAGCATGCTTTCACCATACGTTTTCCCCGGCCACAGCGTCAAGGAGGTGGGCCGCTCCTCAGAGCATTCGATTAACAAAAGTCTCGCGGTTGAACGCGGCGAAGTCTTCCAGCTTTTCCCCGGTGCCAATGAAGCGGGTGGGGATGCCGAGTTCCTTTTGAATGGCCACGGCCACACCGCCTTTGCCGCTGCCGTCGAGCTTTGTCAGGATGATGCCGGTGAGGCCGGCGGCCTGGTGGAATTCCCGCGCCTGCACAAGGGCGTTGGAACCGGTGGTGGCGTCAACCACGAGAAACTTTTCATGCGGCGCATCGGCATCGTGTTTGGCCAGGGTGCGTCCGACCTTGGAGAGTTCCTGCATGAGGTTGTCCTTGGTGTGGAGGCGGCCGGCGGTGTCGCAGAGGAGAAACTCGATGTTGCGGCGGTGGGCGTTGGACCAGGCGTCGTAACACAGTGCGGCCGAATCGCCGCCGTATTGGCCCTTCACCACATCCACGCCGATGCGGCCGCCCCAGGTTTCGAGTTGCTCGATGGCGGCGGCGCGGAAGGTGTCGGCGGCCACGAGAAGACAGGTGTGGCGGTTGGATTTGAACCAATGGGCCATCTTGGCGGACGAGGTGGTTTTTCC
>JBMOHI010000027.1:0-13367 GCA_049317925.1 Terrimicrobiaceae bacterium | reverse complement strand
GGGCGGCCAGGTCGTCGCTCAAAATGCGTCCGAAGGTTTCCTCGGCGCTGCCGGGAGGCGGACCGTAGTTGTTGGCCAAATCGAAATGGGTAATGCCAAGGTCGAAGGCGCGCAGGATCATGGCGCGGGAGTTCTCGAAGGAATCGACTTCGCCGAAGTTATGCCAGAGGCCAAGCGAGATGGCGGGCAGCAGAAGCCCGCTCTGGCCGCAGCGGCGGTAGGACATGCTTTCGTAGCGGGTGGGGGCGGCGGAATAAGACATGGGGTCTTCTTATCCGGAAATGGAGAAAAACAAGAGCCGGTTTTTCCGGCTCGACAGGTGGGCGGAAGTTCCGTGTTTCTTATGGGATGTTTTCGAGGTTGTGGTGCCTGATCTTCGCCGTCACCCTGGCCGGATGCGCCGGGGAGGACTATGCGGGCTACAAATCCAAACCCTACACGCTGCGGGGCCAACGTTACGAGCCCATCCCGCCTGACCAGGCACCGGGGTATGTCGAAGAGGGTGTGGCTTCGCATTACCAGGAAGGATGGCTGATTTTTCCGGGCAAAACCGCGTTGGGAGAAAAGCTCTGGCCCTGGAGCCGGGGCGGGGCCCACAAAACGCTGCCACTGCCCTGCACGGTGCGGGTGACGAACCTGCGCAACGACCGCTCGGTTGTGATCCGGCTGAACGATCGAGGGCCCTTTATTGACGGTCGGATCCTGGATGTCACGAGGCCGGTGGCGAAGGAACTCGGATTTTACGAAGCGGGTTTGGCTCCGGTGCGTCTCGAAGTTTTGAGTGTGGGCGATGGCCGCTGGAAAATCAAAAAGCGACGCGAGCCGCTGCCGCCGCCCGCCATGGCGGCGCTGCCGGTGACGCCGGTCGCGGAAGTCGCTCGCTAGAAGCTCAGGCCGCGGATTGCGGACTGGTCAACAGCGCCTTGGCGGCCTCGAGTTGCTCGGTGCGTCCGATGAGCAGGACCTGATCTCCGCTGCTGAGTTCTTCGTGCGGATCGGGATTGATGATGCTGGACCCTCCGCGCTCAATGCCAACCACGCTGGCACCGGTCACCGTGCGGAGTTTCAGTTCGGAGATCATCTTGCCGACGCCCAGCGTGCCCGCACTCACCGGAATGGTTTCCAGTTTGGCCTCACGCAGCAGGGTGGGCAGGACGGGAGTCGGCCCGTGTCCATGATGAGCGGGCTCGGCGGGATCCGCCGGGTCGGCCAGGGTGTCGTGCAAGGCGGACTGGGCGCGGGCGTAGAGCTTGACCGATCCGCGATAGAGGAGAAATCCGGAGACGATCAGAATCAACAACGCCAGCAAGAGAATATTTCGTGAAGGCAAAATGGCCGAACTCAGCGCCAGCACGATCAGCACGAGGACACCCGTGCCGACGACGGTGATGGTGCTGGCAATGACCGCTTGGAGCGCGGGCGTTTTCGGCCCGGCCTTTTCCACGTTCACACTCATCTCGGAAATCAACATGGCCACGACTTCCATTTTGCGCCACACCGCCACGAGGAGCGGGAAGCTGCAGAAGAGAGCCGCCAGCCAGGCCGCCGCCTTCACGCCCTCCCGGCCTCCGGGAAATTGCGGCCAGATCGCCGCGGCTTTTCCATGTAAGAAAACCGAGGCGATGAAAATGCCCGTCACCATGAGGAGGTTGAGTCCGATTTGCAGTCCGAGTTTGGTGATGATCTTGCGTTCCAAATTGGAGGCGTCGTCCTTGATCAAACCTCCGACCCATTTGGTGTAGGTTTCCATGACGTTGAGGAGGGGCCGCGGAGCCGAGCGGTCGAACCAGGCGGTCACGCCGTCGGACATGCTGATGAGATACGGGGTGGTCAGGGTCGTAATGGCCGAGACGGCCACTGCGATCGGATAAATGAACGGGCTCGTGATCGGGTCGCCCTGAGAGTTCTTCAAGGTCTGACCGAGCGAGGCGATGATAAAGGAAAACTCGCCGATCTGGGCCAGGCTCATGCCCACCTTGAGCGAGGTGCGCATGTCCTTGCCGGAAACGAAGCACCCGAGCGAACAGGCGAAGACCTTGCCAAAGATAACCACGGCCGAAATGGCGAGAATCGGACCGGCGTATTTGATGATCAGGGCGGGATCAATCAAGAGGCCGATGGAAACGAAGAAGACCGCGCTGAACAAATCGCGCACCGGCATCATGAGGGATTCGATTTTCAGGATCGGGCGGGATTCCGCGATGATGGCTCCGATGAGAAACGCCCCCAAGGCGACGCTGTAACCGAGCTTCACCGTGATGAGGGACACGCCGAAACACAGCCCGATCACCGTAACCAGCAGCATTTCATCGCTTTTGAAGCGCGCGACAAAATTGATCAGTCGCGGCACGATGATCAAGCCTGCCACCAGCAGGATCCCAAGGAACGACCCGAGGCTGAGCAGCGTCGTCCCGATATCGACGGCATTAAAAGAACCGGTCGTGGCGAAGCCGGAGAGCAGCGCCAGCATGATGATGGCGAGAATGTCCTCAATGATGAGGATGCCGATAATGAGCGAGGCGAAGGCCTCGTTTTTTTTGCCCAGTCCCTCCAGCGCCTTGATGATGATCGTGGTCGAGGAGATCGACAGAATGGCTCCGAGGAAGATGCTGTCCATCTCCGTCCAGCCAAACAACCGCCCCAGTTCGTAGCCGGCGAGGAGCATGATCAAAATCTCCAACGAGGCCGCAATGAACGCGGTCGCGCCGACTTTCTGCAACTTCTTGAAACTGAATTCCAATCCGAGCGCGAACATGAGGAAGATCACGCCCAGCTCGGCCAGGGTCTTGATGGTTTTCTCGTCGTGAATGAGTTCGAACGGCGGCGTATGCGGGCCGATGATCAATCCGGCCAGAATGTATCCCAAAACGACCGGCTGCTTGAGCACGCGGAAGAGCACGGTCGTTAGCGCCGCCACGATCATGACAACGGCCAGATCCTGCAGGAAATCGAGATGGTGCATCGAGCCACTCTTTTCGTTGAGCAGCCCGCGAATGTCCAACGCGGAGACGGAAAACTTCGCGCGGAAAAGCTAGCCGCCGTCCGCCCTCAGAAAATCCGTGACCGCCCGGTGGATTCCGGACGAGACAACCGGCCAGGCGTGGGCCGGAACGTGGCAGCACAGGGTCTTGGTGGCTCCGGACCAGCGGGCCGAGTGGCCCGGAAAAACCATGAGGTCCCATGGACACCAGGTCACCAGCGTCGGGATTTTCCATGGGGCGGCGTTGAGCTGTTTGAGAAAGGCGCTGCCGGGATGCATCTCGCGGCAGGCGGGCAGGGGAAGCAGCCACGAGATGAGCGAACCGGCATGGGGCGAGTGCAGGAAGACCGCGCGCTGCAGCGGGAGATCGGGGGATTGCCGCATGGCTTCGCGGATAACGAGGCTGCCCATGCTGTAGCCGACCAGATTGACGGGGCGGTCGATTCTACGAAGCTCCGCCGCGAGTTCGGCGGCCTGTGATTCAATCGTGCTGGTCCCGCTGTTATTGTAGTGCCAGATGCGACCAGAGCCGGTTTCGCGCTCCAACCGTTCCCGCAGACGATTCCAGCGGGGATGCCATCCCCAGATCCCGTCAACAATCAGGTTCTCCGTGGTTCCGGAATCAGCGCGGTTTTTTGTGGCGGGATGCATGGAGGTGACGGCTCGGGAAAGTGAGGCGCAGGCGGGGAGCGGGCCCCATCGGCTCGCTCGGGCGCTCAAGTCAGTTCGCCTTTTCCCCGAGGATTTCCCCGAGTGCTTTCAAGCCACGGTCCTGTATCGGCCCCATGCCGCGGGTTCCCGTCGGCACGTACCAAAACCCTTTTTGCCGGGCCGGGCGGTAGAGGAAGTGAAAGCCGTCGCCGGTGTGGCCGCTGTAGATTGTTTCGCCCTGACTGTCCTCTACGAAGTGAAAATAGGGATCGCGCCACGGGTGATCGACCGTTTCAAAAAGCTGCTCGCCAAGTGCGGCAAGTTCCTGGTGCGAAATCGGCGCGAGCGTTTCCGCGGCGGTCCGGCGGCGGTCTTCGTTGATGCTGTCGAGGTCGAGGTTGTCGATGTCCATGGGTGGGGCGGGTTCTGGTGATCATGGCGTCCACCACGGAGCCGGTCAAGATGACGCAGGCGATTTTTGTCCTGCAAAGGCGCCGGCGATGCGCTTTGTTTGCGGGATGTGGAAGTCTCTTTTTGCCGCCTCGCTTTGCGCGGGTCTGTCGTCCTGTGCCTCGGTCACCGTGCAGAATGCCATCCCGCTTTCGCAGCCTCCTCCGGCCGCCAAGCCGCAGAAGATTTTCGTGCAACCCTTCACGTTTGACGAAGGGACCGTGCGGGTGAACCGCGAAGGTCAGGAACTGACGGATTTCAAGACCGGCTTGCAGCGGGAGATGGCGAAAAATCTGGTCGAGCGTTTGCGCAAATACGTGGCCAACGCCGAGGTCCTGCCAGCCAATGCGGGGGTTCCGCGGGGCGACTACTGGCTCCTGACGGGAAAATTCACCCGCGTGAACCAGGGCAGCCGCTTTTTGCGCAGTGCGGTCGGTTTCGGCTCCGGCGGCACGAAGATGGACACTACTGTCACCGTTTCTGAGCTGTCCGGCGAAGCGCCGCGCCCGCTGGTGATGATTCAGACCACCGGCGGATCGAATGCCATGCCCGGGGCAATCATGGGTGTGATTTCCTGGCCGATGATTATGAACGGCGGAGAAGGGATTATTTCCGGGGTTACCGGCGATTGCCGGCGCACTTCGCGCGAAATCACAGCCGCGGTGGCGCAGTATTGCCGGGAAAATAGCCTTTTTGTGGCCGGCGATGCGCCCAAGCCGAAGCCCAAGGGATTGCCGTCCTGGTGGCCGGAGAAGAAAGGTGCCGGCCGGGAGATTGAAGAATCGACGGACGGGCTGGGCCAATAGCCGGTCGCATTTCGCCCGGCGTTAGAGACGCGGCGGGCCGAATTAGATGGCGATATCTTTCTCGAAGGCAGCCAGCAGGAACGCATTGACGGCCCCGGGGGGGAGTTGTGAGGCGGGCACTCCGTTGATGGGAAAACTCGGGGCGACGACCAGAACGGCCCGAGCGACCGGTGTGGTTAAACCCAGCAGGGCAATGGCTAGAAAAACGAAGGCGGATTTTGTTTTCATGACCTTTCCGGAGGTTAAGCGAGGCGATTGGAGATTCAAAGTCCTTCAACGTCGCACAACCGGACGCGCAGTCAATGGCGACGCACTCATCGGCCCGGCCCGCCCGGGCGGCTATGCGGGCGCGAGGGCGGGGGCTGGTTTTTCCGGCTTGGGTCCGCGCCTGTTCCCGAGACGGGATTGGAGGCGTTCCAGATAGAGGTAAATAATGGGTGTGATGTAGAGGGTCACGAGTTGCGAGATGACAAGGCCGCCGACGACGGAGAGTCCGAGCGGTTGGCGCACATCGCCGCCCGCGCCCAAACCGAGCGCGATGGGAAGAGTGCCCATCATGGCGGCCATGGTGGTCATCATGATGGGACGGAAACGGACGAGGCAGGCTGCGAAGATGGCGCGGTCGGGCGGGGTGTGATCGTTGCGCTGTGTTTCGAGGGCGAAGTCGATCATCATGATGGCGTTTTTTTTCACGATGCCGATGAGCATGAGCAGGCCGACGAAGCCATAGACGTTCAATTCCATGCCGAAGAGCCAGAGGGTGAGCAATGCGCCGAAGCCGGCCGAGGGCAGGCCGGAGAGGATGGTGAGGGGATGGATGAAGCTTTCGTAGAGAATGCCGAGGATGATGTAGATGACGAGGATGGCCATGAGGAGAAGGAGGCCGAGGTTGCCGAGGGAGGATTGAAAGGCCTGGGCGGTACCTTGGAACTGGCTGCTGATTTGTTCGTCGAGTTCCTCGGCGGCCGCGCGCTGGATGAGGGGGACGACATCGCTGAGGGAGGCGCCGCGGGCCAGGTCGAAGGAGAGGGTCACGGCGGGGAGCTGGCCGAGATGCTGCACGGTGAGCGGACCGACCTGGGTTTTGTAGCTGGCGACCGCGTCGAGGGCGACGAGGCGGCCCTGGTTGGATCGGACATAAAGTCGGGAGAGGTCGGCGGCTTCCCGCTGGAAGTCATCGCTGGCTTCGATGATGACGCGATATTGGTTGTTCGGGGTGTAGATCGTGGAGATCTGGCGCGTGCCGTAGGCGGCGCCGAGGGTGCGCTCGATCTGGGCGGCGCTGACTCCCAGGGTGGAGGCTTTGTCGCGGTTGATCTCCACAAGGACCTGCGGGCTGGTGATCTGGAGGTCGGATGTCACATCCACGATGCCGGGAAGGCTGCGCAAGCGGGTTTCCATTTTGGCGGCGGCGGCATAGAGCGGGGCTAGTTCGGGTCCGAAAAGGGTGAATTGGTAGAGACTCTTGGTTTGCATGCCGCCGATGCGGATGGTGGGGGGATTCTGAGGGAAGACTTTCAGGCCGGGGATGCCGGAAAGATCTTTGCGAAGCTGGCGGATGATGTCGTCAATGGCGGGGCGCTCGCTGCGCGGCTTGAGGGTGAGAAAGAGGCGGCCGGTGTTGGCGGAGGAGGTTGACTGGCCGCCGCCGAGGCGGGACATGAATCCCTCGACATGAGGATTTTTGGCCACAATGGCTGCGGCTTGTTGCTGGAGTTCCATCATCTTGTCGAAAGCGACACCTTGTTCGGCCTCGGTCGAAATCATGATGCGGTTGGTGTCTTCGTTGGGCAGAAAGCCCTTCGGCACGATGACAAAAAGCCAGGCGGTGGCTGCGGTCATGATGACGGCGGCCAGCGAGACGATCAGGTGGTGGCGTAGGGCGAGGCGGAGGGTTTTTTCGTAACCGGCCAGCAGCCTGGCAAAAAAGGATTCGGACCAGCGGAAGAGGATGTTGGTGCTGGCGCTGTGGGCCTGCTTGAGGAAGCGGCTGCAAAGCATGGGCGTGAGGGAAAGCGAGATAAAGCCGGAGATGAGGATGGCGGCGGCGATGGTGACGGCGAACTCGTTGAGCAACCGGCCCAGGATGCCTCCCATGAACAGGACGGGAATAAAGACCGCGGCGAGGGAAAGGGTCATGGACAAAATGGTGAAGCCGATCTCGCGGCCGCCCTTGAGCGCGGCCTGCATGGGCGTCTCCCCCTGCTCGATGTAGCGGACGATGTTTTCCAGGACGACGATGGCGTCATCGACGACAAAGCCCACGGCGAGGATGAGAGCCATGAGGGAGAAATTATTCACACTGAAGCCGAGAAGGTACATCACTCCGAAGGTGCCGATGATGGAGAGCGGGATGGCCGCGCTGGGGATCAGGGTGGCGCGGATGTTGCGCAGGAAAATGAAAATGACCAGGACCACAAGCGCGATGGCGAGGACCAGGGTGAACTCTACGTCGTGGAGGGATTCGCGAATGGAAAGAGAGCGGTCGTAGAGGATGTCGAGTTTCATGCCGCCGGGAAGCTGGGCTTTGTAGCCGGGCAGGAGTTCGCGGATGCGGTCGATGACGGCGACGGTGTTGGCCCCGGGCTGGCGTTGGATGGCGAGGACGACGCCGCGGGTGTTGTTATACCAGCCGAGATTTTTCTCATCCTCGACGCTGTTGAGCACCGTGGCGATCTGCCGGAGGCGGACCGGGAACCCTTCGCGATAGGAGACGATGAGTTCGCGAAAATCCTCGGCCCGGGAGAGCTGGCCGGTGGCCTCGATGGTGCGGGCCTTGACTCCGGTGTCGAGCTGGCCGGTGGCAGCGTTGGAATTGGCCTCGGTGATGGCGTTCTCGACCTCGTCGAATCCGATGCCGCGGGTGGCGAGTTCCCGCGGATCGACCTTCACGCGGACGGCGTATTTTTGCGAGCCGTAGATGTCGACCTGGGCGACGCCGAGGACGGTGGAGAGGCGCTGGGCGATGAGGGTGTCGGCGTATTCGTCCACCTTGCTGTAGGGGAGGGAATCGGAGGAGGCCGCGAGCAGGAGGATGGGCTGTTCGGCGGGGTTCACCTTCCGGTAGGAGGGTGGGGAGGGCATGTCCGTCGGCAGGTTGGACTGGGCTTGGGAGATGGCGGCCTGAACGTCCTGCGCAGCGGCGTCGATGTTGCGCGAAAGATCAAACTGGATTGTGATTGTGGTTGATCCTAACGCGCTGGTGGAGGTCATGGACTCGATGCCCGCGATGGTGGAAAATTCCTTCTCCAGAGGCAGGGCGACGGAAGAGGCCATGGTTTCGGGGCTGGCCCCGGGGAGGCCGGCGGAGACACTGACGGTTGGGAAATCCACGCTGGGCAGATCGCTGACCGGCAGTCGCGAGAAGGCCAGCAGGCCGGCTCCGAGAATGGTCAGCATGACGAGGGTCGTCATGATGGGCCGGCGGATGAAAAGTTCGGTCATGGAGTTTTCGTTGGATTCTCAGCGGGCGCTTTCACCGCCACCTTTCCGCCGGAGGTGACGCGGAGCTGGCCGGTGGTGATGACCTGTTCGCCGGGAGCGAGGCCTTCCCTAATGAGGGAAAGGCCTGCGACGGAGCGCTCGACGGTAACTTTGCGCAGTGTGGCGGTGTCCCCGGAGACGACGAAAACCTGCGAGCCTTGCTGGCCTTCCATGACGGCGGTGGATGGAACGACTACGGCATCGGGTTCCTCGGCCAGTTTGACATTGAGATCGACAAACTGGCCGGGCCAGAGGGTTTCTTCGGTATTCGGGAACGTGGCCTTGAAAGTGATCATGCCGGAGGCGCGGTCCACCGCGTTGTCCACGAAAGTGAGTTCGCCGGTGCCGAGGAGCGCGGCGGAATCGGGATCATAGGCGCTGACCGTGGGAGTGGATTTGTTCATCCACTGGCGGATTTCGGCGAGAGAGTTTTCCGGCAGGGAAAAGGTGACGTAAATGGGCTGCATTTGATTGATGACGGCAAGGGTGTCCACGTTGGGCTGGGCGATGTTGCCGGCTTTGAGCAGGGCGGCGCCGATGCGGCCGGAAATGGGGGCGCGGACCTGGGACCATTCGATGGAAAGCTGGGCCTCATCCACGTCGGCCTGGCGGGCGGAAAGTTCGGATTTTTGCGATTCGGCGGTGGAGAGAAACTGGGAGGTTTGCTCTTTCGATGCGACGCCGCGGTTGATGAGGGTCGTATAGCGCTGGGCCTGTTCGGTGGCGTTGGCGGCGGCGGACCGGGCAATCGAGAGGTTGGCCTGGGCGCGTTGCAAGGCAGCTTGAAACGGGCGCGGGTCGATACTGAAAAGCGGATCACCGGCTTTCACTTGCGCGCCGTCGGCAAAGTGGACCTGCAGGATCTCGCCCTGGACCTTGGATTTGAGCTGCACGGAGGCCATGGGTTCGACTGCGCCGATAGCTTTCATCTCAACCGGCATGGTGCGCGTTTCGGCCGCGGCGACCTCGACCGGGGCGGGTGGGGGCGCGGTGGATTTCGGCGCGGATGTCCGTCCGCAGGCGGAAAGGGTCAGGGCGGCGAGGAGAGCGAGTGCGGGTGTTTTCATGAAGATCGGAGGGCGGCACCGTGGAGGAAACAATCGGCAGCAAAATCCGCGGAGTCCGCCAGGCGGCCCTCGTTCGGCTCGCGGATGCGCTGGCGGATCATTTGCAGGGTGACGCCGAGGAAGGCGACGGCAAAGAGGCGGGGGTTGCCGGGTTGGAATTCCCCGGCGGCCTGACCGCGCGCGATGCAGTGTTCGATGACGCCGAGATTGCGTTTTTTCAGGTCTTCCATTTCCTGCCAGTGGCGCGTGTGCAACGGCGAGGATTGGACCTGGTGCTGATGGAGGAAGATTTCGAAAAATGTCCGGTTGGCGTCGTGAAAAGCGAACTGCGCATGCACCCCGGCGCGCAAAGCCGTGCGGGCGGATTCCGGGGCCGAAAGGGCGTCCTCCAGGGCCGCCACCATGTGATTCATCTTGTCGAGAATGAGGCTTCCGTAGAGATCGGCTTTGTCCTCGAAATAGAGATAGATCGTGCCCACTGCAAAGCCTGCCAGTCGGGCGATCTCCGTCAGCGACGCGTCGTGATATCCGCGGGAACTGAATACGGCTTCCGCCGCTTGCAATATCTCCCGCCGCCGCTCGTCCCGGGCTTTCTGCCGGTGAGTGGTTTGCCGTAGAGCGATAGGTGAATGGGTATTCACAATATGAACTGGAATTCAGATTTTCGAATTGTCAAATCGCTGGTGCGACAGTGAGTGCATCAATTTGTCGCTATTTCAGGCGTGAATAGCGTCAGAACGGCTCAAATTGATTGATGTGTAGCTGAAGAGAAAGATAATAAAATATTTGTAATAAGCGACTTATATTCTCCTTCCGAAATCCGGAACGACTATTGCTGATAGGGAGTTCGAGGAATAAAAATTTATGTCAAAGATTTTAGGTATTGATTTGGGCACCACGAACTCCTGTATGGCCGTGATGGAAGGCGGGGAGCCCGTTGTTTTGGAAAACTCCGAAGGGGCCCGCACCACGCCATCCGTCGTTGCGTTCACCAAGAGTGGAGAGCGCATCGTCGGCCAGGCAGCCAAACGCCAGGCCATTACCAACCCGCAAAACACGGTTTTTTCGGTCAAGCGTTTTATGGGCCGCAAGTTTTCCGAGGTTCAGTCCGAACTCAAACGCGTGCCCTACAAGGTCGTCGAGGCTTCCAATGGCGACGCCCACATCGAAGTCGAGGTTGGCGGCGAGAAAAAGCGGTTCAGTCCGCCGGAAGTTTCGGCCATGATTCTGGCGAAACTCAAAGCCGACGCCGAGGCCAAGTTGGGCGAAAAAATCACCCAGGCGGTTATCACCGTGCCGGCCTATTTTAACGATTCGCAGCGCAACGCGACCAAGGACGCGGGCAAGATCGCGGGTCTGGAAGTTCTGCGCATCATCAACGAACCCACCGCCGCGTCGCTGGCCTACGGACTCGACAAAAAATCCGATGAGAAAATCGCCGTCTATGATTTGGGCGGCGGCACCTTCGACATTTCCGCGCTGGAAATCGGCGACGGAGTTTTCCAAGTGGCCGCGACCAATGGCGACACCCATCTAGGCGGTGACGACTGGGACAACCGTCTCATGGACTGGATCATCGACGAGTTCAAAAAGGACACCGGGATCGATCTTTCCAAGCAGCCCGACGCGGTCCAGCGCATCAAAGAGGAATCCGAGAAGGCGAAGATCGCCCTTTCCTCGACCCAAGAGTACGAGATCAATCTGCCCTTCGTGACCGCGGATGCGAGCGGCCCGAAACACATTCAGAAGAAACTCACCCGTGCCAAACTTGAGCAACTGACGGACGACCTTTTCGAGCGCACGATCAAGCCGGTCAAAGACTGTCTGGCCGACGCCAAGTGGAGCGCCAGCACCATCGACGAACTGGTTCTCGTGGGCGGCATGACCCGCATGCCCAAGGTGATCGAAACCGCCCGTGCCCTCGTCGGCAAGGAGCCGCATAAAGGTGTCAACCCGGACGAAGTCGTCGCCATCGGCGCTGGCATTCAGGGTGGCGTGCTCAAGGGCGACGTGAAGGACGTGCTCCTTCTCGACGTGACCCCGCTTTCGCTGGCCATCGAAACGGCCGGCGGCATCGCCACGGCCATGATTCCACGGAATACAACCATCCCGAGCCGCAAGTCGCAGATTTTCTCGACCTACAGCGATAGCCAGCCCGGCGTGGAAATCAAGGTGCTCCAGGGCGAGCGTCCGCTCAGCCGCGACAATAAACAACTCGGCACCTTCCACCTCGACGGCATCCCGCCCGCCCCGCGCGGCACGCCGCAGATTGAAGTGACCTTCGACATCGACGCCAACGGTATTCTCAACGTCTCGGCCAAAGATCTTGGCACCGGCAAGGAGCAGAAAATCTCCATCACCGGATCCAGCGGACTGACCAAAGAGGAAGTCGAGAAGATGCAGAAGGAGGCCGAAAGCCACGCGGAAGATGACCGCAAGGCCAAGGAGTCCATCGAGCTGCGCAACAACGCCGACAACCTGGCTTACCAGTCCGAGAAGCAACTCAAGGAACTCGGTGACAAACTCGATGGTGCTCAGAAAAAGACCATCGAAGACGCCATCACCAAGGTGCGCGAAGCCCTCAAAGGCAGCGACAACGACGCCCTCAAGGTGGCCTTCGACGATCTGCAGACCAAATTCCAGGAAGCCAGCGCCGAGCTTTACAAAAAAGCCGCCGAATCCCAGGCCGGACCCCAGCCCGGTGCGGGCGCGGCCGAACCCCCGCCCGAAGCCAAAAAGGACTCTGACGTCGTGGACGCCGAGTTCGAGATGGTGGACGAGGACAAAAAGAAAAGCTGACCCCAAGACTTTAACCCACGCCTCGTTTCCTTAGGAGCCGGGGCAGTTAAAAACCAAAACAACCCAACCAAAGGAGAAACAGCCACATTATGGCCAGTGTAAACATCAAGCCTCTCGGCGACCGCGTGCTCGTGCAAGCGATCGAAGAGACTGAAGTCAAAAAAGGCGGGATCATCATTCCCGATACCGCCAAGGAAAAGCCCCAGGAGGGCAAAGTCGTCGCTCTTGGAACGGGCAAGCGCGATGAAGAAGGCAAACTCATCGAGTTCACCGTGAAGAAAGGGGACAAAGTCCTCATCTCCAAATACGGCGGAACCGAAGTCAAGATCGACGGCGAAAGCTACCTGATCATGCGCGAGGACGACATCCTCGGCATCATCGGCTAAGCCGCCTCTCAACTCTCAACCAATAACTACCAACTAACTATTATGGCAGCCAAACAACTCTCGTTTGACGAATCCGCCCGGCAGTCCCTGCTGCGCGGTGTCGAAAAACTGGCGAAAGCCGTCAAGGCGACCCTCGGGCCGTCCGGACGCAACGTCATCCTCGACAAAAAATTCGGCTCACCCACCATCACCAAGGACGGCGTCACCGTCGCCAAGGAAATCGAACTGGAAGATCCCTATGAAAACATGGGCGCCCAGCTCGTGCGGGAAGTCGCTTCGAAGACCTCCGACATCGCCGGTGACGGCACCACCACAGCCACCGTGCTGGCCGAGGCGATTTATCGCGAAGGTCTGCGCAACGTGACGGCCGGAGCCAACCCGACGTCGCTCCAGCGCGGCATCAACAAGGCCGTTGCGGCCGTGGTCGCCGAACTGGCCAAGATCAGCAAAAAGGTCAAGGACAGCTCCGAGATCGCGCAGGTCGCCACCGTCTCGGCCAACTGGGACACCACCATCGGCCAGATCATCGCTGATGCGATGGACAAGGTCGGCAAGGACGGCACGATCACCGTGGAAGAAGCGAAGTCCATCGAAACCACCCTCGACGTTGTCGAAGGCATGCAGTTCGACAAGGGCTACCTTTCGCCCTACTTCGTGACCAACGCGGAAAACCTCGAAGTCAGTTTCGAGAACGCCTACATCCTCATCCACGAGAAGAAAATCAGCAGCCTCAAGGATTTGCTGC
>JBMOHI010000026.1:0-13758 GCA_049317925.1 Terrimicrobiaceae bacterium | reverse complement strand
GCGGCGGATCTTGCCCTGGCCGAGCAAATGGCCGGGAATTGGTTTCGGGCTCTCGAGACCTGGCGGCGCGCGTATGGTCTGGCTCCGGCCGGGTCCCGCCAGAGTTTGCATGCTCCGATCCTCAATGCCGCCGCCCGGCTGCAGCTTTTCGATCAGGGTTTGGATTTTCTCGAGGAGGCCTGTGCGGCGGAGCGTGATGGCGAGGTGCGGGCGGAGTTGCTGCGCGAGGCCGCTGCTTTTGCCGTGCAAAATCGTGTGGCACCGGACTGGCGGGCACGGCTGGAAAACCGCGGCCGGACTTCCCCTGGCGACATCAGTTGGAAAACCGGACTCGTGTTTCTCCTCGAAGAGGAAGGCCGTGGGTCCGAGGCGCGCCGGGCTCTGGTTGAATCGCGCCGGAGCGGGGAGCAATCGGAGGAGGACCTGCAAGCGTTGCTGGTCGCAGCGGAGAAGGCCGGGGACTGGAAGGAGGCGGCGCAGTTGCTCAAGCGGCTCATCGCGGCCGGCCGAACGCCCGATCCTGCCCTGGCCATCCGCCACGCGGAATACCTCGAACGCGCGGGAGAATTTGAGGAGGCCCGGGCGGCCTGGTTGGCTGTCGCCGCGCGTCATGCCCGCACTCCGGCTGCGCTCATTGCCGCCGCGGATTTTTTCGAGCGCACGGGCGACGAGGCCCGCATGGAATCGAATCAGCGCGCCGCTGCCCGACTCGGTGGCTGCCCGCCGCAGGTGCCTCTTCGCCTCGGCAAACTGGCATTGGAACGCGGAGACCGCTTGCAAGCGCTGGCGGATTTCGAAGCGGTCTTGCAGGGCACGCGCAGCGATCCGGCGGCGGGCAAGGATTGCCTGCCTTTGCCGGCGCGGATTGTAGAATGGAAACAGAACCCTGGCCCTTCCGTGGGGTTTCTGCCCGGCGGCATGCGCACCCACGTCCGTCCGGCAGCCATCTGGCGGAAGGCCGATGATTCCGACACGGAGGGCTGCCGCCTCCTGGCCATCCAGCAGACCGGACAGCTTCTGGCCAACAGCCCGGACAAGCCGAAATGGCTGGAGGGATTCACCCAGCCGGTTGAGCGCATCTGGGCGGCGTATTATGCCGGCGAGACGGCCGCGGCCTTTGTGGAGATGGAGCGGTTGGTTAATGCGGACGATTCCAGTGAAGCCACGGAACAGGCTTTCGCCTCCGTGGCGATGGAGGCCGGGCAGGGGGCGGAACTGGGCCGCTGGGCGGCGGCGGATTCCGAAAAATCCGTGGCCCGCTGGGACAATGTCCTCGCTGCATTGGCCCGCATGCTGGATGCGGGCTGGCGGCCGACGGCAGATGAGGCGGAACAGCTTTTTGCCGCGGCGCCGGCCCTGAAACGCTGGCAGGCTGCCCAGGCCTTTGCCACCCGGAATCTTCACCGAACAGCGTGCGTGTTAGGGGACGGTGTGCCGGCGGATCTGTCGTCCTCGCAGGCGGTTTCGGCCTGGATGGAATTGTCCAAGTGGCGGCTCGCGCTGCGTGATCCCGAGGGCATGATTTCCCGCCTCGACCAGGCCATCGCCATCGCACCACCGGCGGTGTCGTTTGCCAGCCCGCTGTTTGGTGCCATCCGCGCCCGCTGGCTGCTCACGCCTCCCGATCAGCGTCCGGCCTTCGAGCAGAGCCTGGCGGCGCGTTGGCAGAATGAGAAACAGTCCGGTTACGCCAGCACCACCCGGGCCCTCCTCGCCGCGCTCAAGGGGGATGACGGGACGGCCGCGAGGGAAATCGCGGCACTTTTTGCCGGCCTGGGAGTTGCCGAAGGCGAGGGATGGTCCGAACTCGTCCAGCAGGGCGGCCTGCAACTTGAGGAGTGGAATCTCCACCGTCTGGCGCGGGAGCTTTATCGTCAGGACCTCGCGCGCGATCCGGCCCTCCTCGCCATGCGCGGAGAGAATTTCCGGCGCGCGACCGAGGGTCAGTTTATCTTGAACCACCTGGCCGCGGCTCCTGCCCGCAGCGTGCCGTATTTGCTCAAGGAATGGCTGGCCCGCGGAGCGACTGACGAGGAGCTTCTGCAGGCCGCCAACCGCCTCCAGCATTCCGGCCGGCTGCAAACGGCCGCCTCGGTTTTCGAAAAACTCTGCGAGCGCGATTCCCGGAACGATTCGGTTTGCGCGGGGATAATCAATCTGTCCGGTGTTCCGGCCATGCGCAAACCGGCCATGGCGTTTTTGGAAAGACTGCTGGCCGGGGAGGATTCGCGCATGCGCCGCCCTGTGATGGAGAGTGCGGCGCTGCGGTTGTCCAGCCTGTGGGACGAAGAGGGTGACTCGGACCGTGCTCTGGCTACTTTGGAGCGGGCTGATGGAGAGAACGCACCGGACCGCGGGCTGGTTCTCCAGCGTGTCCAGATCTTGTGCCGGATGGGAAAATTCCGCGATGCGCTGGAGTTGCTGGAGAAAAATGCCGCGGCGTTTCCGCCGTCGGATGGGTCGATCGCGCTGCCCCTGGCCGAACTTTATGCCGGCCTCGGTCGCGAGCGCGAGGCACGGGCACTCCTGCAAAAGGAAGCCGACGGTCCCAAGGCGGACCGGCTTGCCATCGCCCGGCTTGCCGAACTCGACGGTTCGTCTCCGACGGATCCGCCGCTTGCGCCTGTCCGGGGCGAGTGGGAAAAGTTGGTGAAGGATTTGGACGCCAAGCCCGCGTCGCGCGAAGAACGGTTCCGTTCCGGCCGCGAGTTTCTCTCCCGCCGTGATGTCCCCGAAGACCTTCGCCGGGCCGAACTGGCCCGCTTGAAACAAATTGCCACCCGCCATCCCGATCTCCTCCCGCAGTATTTCCTCACGCGGCTGGAAGGCGCCCGGATTTCCGGCACGGCTCCCGCGCTGGAAAAGGAACTGGTCGCGGAATGGAATGACGGACGCGGGAGCTATTTTGCCGGGGAGATTCTCATCCAGCTTCTCCTCGAGCAAAAGCGCTACGACGACTTCGGACGTCTGCTTGATGATTATCTGACTGACAACCATTTCAACGAGCGGGCCTGGGATCAGATCGGCCAAAGCCTTCTTACGGCCGGTCAACCCGCCCTGGCGGCGCGCGTGTTTTCCGGGCTGGCGGCCCGCTCGCCGGGGGATTCCGGTCGCGCGGTATCGTTCGCCACGGCGCTTTGGAAGAGCGGACAACAGGCAGAGGCGCGGGAAATCCTGGCCCCGCTGGAACGCATCGCGGCACTTGACGCGCAGAAGCACTTCGACCTCGCACAGTTTGCTCTCAACGTGGACGACCCGGATGACGCGCAAGTCCACCTGCTGGCCGCGGCGGACGTTCTGCGCGGCAATGCCAGAGCCGCCGGATTGTGGGAGGCCCTGGCCGGGCAGTTCATCGGCACCAAGCAGTTCGACCAGGCCCGCGCCGCCATGGTTCGTGCGACGGAAAACAATCCGCAGGCGCTATCGCCCAAAACCGTGGCCGATTTTTACGAGAGAACGGTGGCCTTGGCAGACCTTGCTCCCGACCAGAACGAATTCCTTCTCCCGTCGCGCCCGTTTCGTGACTTGCGGATGGAGATTGTTGCGCGCCTGATCGCAGCCGGGAACACCGCACGGGCCTGGGCTTGGTTGGAATCCGCCGCGCCGTCTGCGGCGGATGCCCGCTGGAGGGAACTCCTGCAAGGACTGGAAACGAACGACCCCGCCCGCGCGGGCCGGCTCTGGGAGAGCGCCGCGCAAAGTGGCTCCTGGGATGTCCGTCTCGCCGCTGCGCAATTTTACCTGCGCCGCGCGCAGGCGTCGCCGTCGTCTGCGCTCAAGGATCTGGCCCGCGCTCACGAACTGCATCCGGGTTCCTTCGCCATTGCCTCGGCCTATGCGACCGAACTTCTCCGGCTCAAAAAACCCGCCGCCGCCCGCCAGGCCTTGCAGGATGTGATTGCCGCCTACGCGTCGCCGTCCGACCGCCGGGCCGCCCGAGCGATGCTGGCCTCGCTCCAGGCCTCCCCCGCCTTGCCCAATGAAGGCTGAGTGGTGTATTGTTTGCGCAATGCGAATTTCCGCCCCCATCTTTTTCCTTCTGGCCGCCGGTGTTTGCAGCCAGGCCCAGAAGAAAGAGGAGCCCCCGATGAACATGATTGAGCGCATGGATGCGGGCAGAAACCGCGCCATGGCTGCCTTGAACAGCGGCAACCAGGGCAAGAAGACCAAACCCGATCCCTTGCTGGAGAGTTCCTTCAGCAGCCGCTCGTTCCAGGGTGGAAGCGATGCCCGGAGCGGGAAATCCGCCAACGTTTCGCCTTTTCTCTACGACCAAAAATACGGTGCCAAGAAATTTGAATCAGGCCGTTCGTTCTTCGGCATCAAAAACCCCTGGTTTGGCAACAAGGTTTTCACCTCAAGCGAAGCCGACCTCTGGTCGAAAAACCTGGTCGCCAATTCCGACAAAAAATTCAGCGCCGGCCAGGCCGCGACGAAAGCCTTCGCATCGGAAGGCAAAGCCGCTCCGGTCGAAGCTCCGGTGGAAGCCAAGGGATTTATCGCCCAGGGAAGTGCCCAGGGTTCCGTCAGCAAAGTGACGGACAGGATCCACAAGGAAATGACTGTTGAGGAAGTTCGTGAGCTTCTGAATAAAAACCGGTAGGGAACGGGGGAATTATCGCGATGCCAGAGTCCCACGAATTTGATTTGCTTTGCCGCGGCTGCGAGAAAGTCCTCAGCGAGCAGGAACTCCGGGCCAAGCTCGCGCTCGGCCGCCCCCTTCGCGTCAAGCTCGGGGTTGATCCCACCGCCCCCGACATCCATCTCGGCCACAGTGTTGGTCTGAGCAAACTGCGTCAGTTCCAGGACCTCGGCCACGAGGCCATTCTCATCATCGGCGACTTCACCGCCATGATCGGTGACCCCAGCGGCCGCTCCGCCACCCGGCCCCAGCTCACCCACGAGCAGGTGCTCTCCAATGCCAGGAGCTACCAGGAACAGGCCTTCAAGATCCTCAGCCGCGAACGCGCCCGCATCGTTTTCAATGGCGAGTGGTTCGAGGCCATGAGCTTTGAGGAAGTGATCAAGCTCAACAGCCGGGTCACCCTCCAGCAAATGCTGGTGCGCGAGGATTTCCGCGAGCGGATCGACAAGGGCCAGCCCATCCGGGCCCACGAAATCCAATACCCCATCATGCAGGGTTGGGATTCCGTCATGATCAAATCCGACGTCGAGCTCGGCGGCACCGACCAGCTTTTCAACATTATGGTCGGCCGCGATCTCCAGCGCGAGGAGGGCCAGCCCCAGCAGGTCTGCATGGTCATGCCGATCCTTGAGGGACTCGACGGCAAACAGAAAATGAGCAAGAGCCTCGGCAACTACGTCGCGCTCAACGAAAGCCCCGGCGACATGTTCGGCAAGCTCATGAGCATCAGCGATGAATTGATGCCCAGATATTATGACATCCTTCTGAGCGAGAAATTGTCCGCGGACCAGCATCCCATGGAGGCCAAGAAAGCCCTGGCCCGTCGCATTTCGGCGCGTTTTCACAACGAAGCCGAGGCCGCGGCCGCGCAGGCGGAATTTGAAACCCGCTTCAGCAAAAAAGACCTCGGCAGCGCCGACCTCCCCGCCTTCAACCCCGGCGGTGCGGCCTGGGATATCGTCAGCGTCCTCGTGGAGGCCTACGCGCAGAGTTTTCAACTCAGCAAATCCCGCAGCGACGCCCGCCGCTTGGTCGAAGGCGGCAGCGTGCAATGGCGTGGCGAAAAAGTGTCCGACCCCAAGGCCATTCTGCCGCAAGGCGAACCCGGTGTGCTCAAGCTGGACAAAACCCGCGCGGTGCGGATCGGGTAAAACCCGGCTGGAATCGGTTACCTTTAATTCTCCCGATGAGTGTGCTGCAAATCGATTCCCTGAAACCCTGGATCACCCCCGAGCTTGTCGCGCTCAACCGGCTGCCGATGCGCTCCACTTTGTATCCGTTTCCCACGGCGAAACTGGCGGCCTCGCTGGATCGGGAAAAATCCCCCTTGTTCCGTTTGCTCGACGGAGAGTGGCAATTCAAAATGGCGAAGCGACCGGAGGACGTGGCACCGGCTGATGTGGCAGTGAAGACGAATCGTGCGCGGTGGGACCGTGTGGCCGTGCCGGGCAACTGGACGCTGCAGGGCTACGGAAATCCGCATTACACGAATGTGCGAATGCCTTTTCCGGACGAACCGCCGTTTGTGCCGGAGGACAATCCGACCGGGATTTACGCGCGGGAGTTTGAGGTGCCAAAGAACTGGCGGGGCCGGCGGGTGGTCATCCATTTCGGCGGGGCGGAGAGCGTGCTGTATGTTTTTGTCAACGGCCGGCGGGTCGGGCTGGGGAAGGATTCGCGGCTGCCCTCGGAGTTCGACATCACGGAGTTCGTGACGTTCGGCGGGAGCAACCTCGTCACGGCGGTGGTGGTGAAGTGGTCGGACGCGACCTTTATCGAGGATCAGGATCAATGGTGGATGGGCGGACTCCATCGCGAGGTGTATCTCTATTCCACTGCGCCCGTGCATCTGGCGGATGTGTTTGCGGTGGGCAATCTGGAGAATGACTATCGCGACGGACGCCTGAAGCTGGCGGCGAAGGTGGGATTTCCCCGGCAGCCGGAGTCGGGCTGGCAGATTGAGGCGCAGCTTTTCGATCCGAGGGGCCGGGCGGTTTTCAAGAAACTGCTCAAGAGCGCGGTGCCGATGGAGCGGCCGGGTCTGCAGCCGCGCTTGCAGGTGGAGTTCGATGTGGCGGTGAAAAAGCCGCTGCTCTGGTCGGCCGAGTTGCCGCATCTTTACAAGGTCGTCGTGACGCTGCGCGATCCCCAGGGCCGCGCGGTGGAATCAACCGCGACGCGGGTCGGGTTCCGTTCCGTCGAAGTGCGCGACCGCAACCTGCTGGTCAATGGCAAACGCATTTTCATCCAGGGCGTGAACCGGCACGATCACCATGACACCAAAGGCAAGGCGCTGGATCGGGAAACGTTGCGCCTCGATGCCCTCACGATGAAGCGTTTCAACTTCAACGCGGTCCGCGCCTCGCATTATCCGAACGATCCGCATTGGCTCGATCTCTGCGACGAACTCGGGCTCTACGTTATTGATGAGGCCAATCTGGAATCGCACGCGTTTTTCCACCAGATCTGCCGCGACCGCCGTTACGCCGCCGCATTTCTTGATCGCGGAGTCCGCATGGTGGAGCGCGATAAGAATCACGCCTCCATCATCCTGTGGTCTCTCGGCAACGAAAGTGGCTACGGCGCGAACCATGACGCGATAGCGGGATGGATTCGTTATTTCGATCCGAGCCGTCCGCTGCACTACGAGGCCGCGATTTGGAACCGCCCTGACGGCACGCAGGTCGGGGAGGAGGTTTCTTTCGATGAGGGATACCGTGTCACCGACGTCGTCTGCCCGATGTATGCCACGATTGACCGCATCGTCAAATGGGCCACGGACAAGAACCATCCCGACCGCACGCGGCCGCTTATTCTTTGCGAGTATTCCCACGCCATGGGCAACAGCAACGGCTCACTGGCGGATTACTGGGATGCGTTTGAAAAGCATCCCGGACTGCAGGGCGGTTTCATTTGGGAGTGGATCGATCACGGGCTCAAACGCAAGGCCCCCGACGGCAGGGACTACTGGGTCTATGGGGGTGACTTTGGCGACACGCCGAACGACGCGAATTTTGTTTGCGATGGCCTGGTCTGGCCGGACCGCACACCGCATCCGGGCCTCTTCGAGTTTCAATATCTGGCCCAACCCGTGCGGGTGAAGGCGGACAAACGCGGCGGCTTCTCGCTCTTCAACCGCCAGGATTTCCGCGGTCTCGACTGGCTGCGTGGTGAGTGTGAGTTGCAGGTGGATGGCCAAGCGGTGGCCGGCGGTAAGCTGCCCGCCCTGCGCGCGGCCGCGCGCTCCGCCCAGACCGTTACGGTGAACTTTCCCAGGAAGAAATTCCCCGGCCGCGAGGCCCATGTGCTCTTCCGTTTCTTTGCGGCCAGAGCCCAGCCCTGGTGCAAGGCGGATCATCTTGTCGGTTGGGAGCAGATCGCGCTGCCGGGTACATTTTTGCGCGCACCGGAATCACCGCCGGAGAAAAGCGGCGTCTGGCGGGTGGAATTCGACGACACGAGGACCGGCCTGCGGCAAATCCAATGGAATGGCCGCCCGCTGCTGGCCGCGCCACCGCAACTCAGCGTCTGGCGCGCCCCCACTGACAATGACGGGATCAAGCTCTGGTCCGGTCAGGACGGAAAACCGCTGGGCCGTTATCGGAAACTTGGTCTCGATCAAATGCGCTCGCGCCTCGTCCGTTCGGTCGAGAAAGTCGACGGCTCGCGGGAATTTTGTTTCCAATCCACCGGACGCGGCCGATGGACAGATTTCCAATGGTCGCTGCATGTTCACGGCACGGCCAGCGGCGCCCTCGGCCTCACGGCGGAGTTCGTGCTCGGCCCCGGCGTGACCGACATCCCGCGCATCGGGCTGATCCTTCCGCTTGTGCCGGGATTCGAACGTCTGCGCTGGGTCGGTCTTGGACCATGGGAAAACTACCCCGACCGCAAACGGGCCGCCTGGCTCGGCGCGCATGAAAGCACGGTCACGGCGCAATACGTGCCCTACATCATGCCGCAGGAACATGGTTTGAAATGTGACACGCGCTGCGTGGAACTCTCCGGGAGCCGCGGCAAGGTGCTCAAGGTTTCGGCGACGAAGCCCTTCGCGTTTTCCGCCTCCCATTTCCACCCCGATGATTTGACCGCGGCCAAACACACGATCGACCTCAAGCCGCGGGCGGAAACCTTCCTCTGCCTCGACGCCGCCCATCGTGGAATCGGCACCGCCAGTTGCGGGCCGGACACTCTGCCGAAGTACCGAATCCTCGGCCGGCGCTACCGGCTGGATTTGCGAATCGAGTGCGACTGAGGCCTACATCATCTTCGCGCCCATGTCGGCCAGGGCGCTGCGTTCGCCTTTGGTCAGCGAGATGTGGGCGGTGATGCGCTGGCCGCGGAGGCGGTTGCGGGTATAGACGAGTCCATTCGAGCGGCTGTCCACGTAGGGATTATCAATCTGGGCGGGGTCGCCGACCATGACGAGTTTGGAACCCTTGGACATGCGGGTGACGACGGTCTTGGCTTCGAGCGGAGTCAGTTGCTGGGCCTCATCAAGGACGAAGAAGCGGTTCGGAATCGAACGTCCGCGGATGTAGCAGAGCGCTTCGATTTCCAGGAGGCCGCGTTCGATGAGTTGCTCGTAGGGTTTGATGGGAGGATGCTGGCCGTTGCCGTTGTGGTTCGGACTGACCGGCTTTTGCTCGACTTTTTTGCGGTCGGAGTTCGGGCGGGTCTTGCCTTCCGGGCGGGGCGGATTGATGGGCAGAAGAACTTCAAACGCATCGTAGATCGATTGCAGCCACGGGTGCATTTTTTCATTCAGCGTGCCGGGCAGGAAACCGAGCGTGTCGCCCATGGCCACAACGGGACGGCTCACGGTCATGCCGTTGAACTGTTTTTGTGACGTCATGAAAAGTCCGGCCGCGACAGCCATGAGAGTCTTGCCTGTGCCGGCCTGGCCGTAGCAGGTGATGAGGGAGATCTCCGGATCGAGCAGGGCATCGAGGAAACATTGCTGGCCGTGGTTGGCGGGGCGGAGTTCGATGCCCTTGGGCATCTGGAGGGATTGAGGAATTTCGAGTCGCACGAAATGGCCGTCGCCGAGATGGCGGGCTGGCATGAGTTTGTGTTCCTCTGCTTTGAGCAAAACGTATTCGTTGATTTCGAGCGGGCCGGTGCGGGCCGGATCAAGGTCGATGCTGCGGGAGCTGCCGAAGCGCTGGAGTTCGTGGGCTTCCACCGCGATGGACCGGATCTCGTAGCCCTCGGCGTCCTTCACAGCGACCTTGTCGTTTAGATAATCTTCGCAGGTCAGTCCAATGGCGAGGGCCTTGAGCTGCATGTTGAGATCCTTGGTCACCAGGATGGTCGGGCTGGTCTCGCTTTCCTGCAGGGCGAGACAGGCCCCGATGATGCGGTGATCCATCCGTTCCTGATCGGGGAAAATTTTCAAAAACCGCTTCATGGCAGCGGAGTTTGCCGCTTTTCCCAGAGTCTCATTGATGAGGATGCGGACGGAACCGCCGCCGGGAGTCTCAACTCCCCGGGTCACGCGCTGGGAATTTTGTCCGAAGACCTGGGTCAGCGAGCGGTGCACGGTGCGGGCATTAGCCCCACGCTCGGTCTGTTCGTTTTTGAAGCGGTCGAGTTCGGAAAGAACCTCCACCGGAATAAAGATGTGGTTGTTCTCAAAACGATTGAGGCAGTGCGGATCGTGGAGAAGAACATTCGTGTCGAGGACGAAGTTCTTCACCTTCTCGGCGGTGCCATTGCGGCCGTTCCGTCCGGATTGCGGCAGGGAAACGGCTTGTTCTTCGGGAGTTTCGATCAGGTCGGCGCGGTGCATGGATTAGCGGGGCGGGTGGTGGATGGTTTCAGGGCTACCAAGGCGGGAGCAAAAGACGGAACAACGTGTCCGAAACTCCCTCGGGATTCCCGACCCTTGGCAAAAAGTTCTAAGGCAGAGCAGCTCAAAGAGACTTTTTTATGATACTTCCCGCCGAAGGTTTCAATCAAAATGTTGTGTCATTCGTAAAATTGGACCCCAACCGGTGGGGTTTTGTCGGTCAAAACGTCGCGGCCGGTGTTTTTCCGGAGCGATCTGCATGAACGAATGCTGTGATTGCGATTGCCTTTCTGCGCGTTCTCTGCTTTTCTCCCCAACGCAAGTCCAGAGCCCCTTTGGGCGTAGATAGACAGCTTATTGTGTTTGCGGAGTGGTTTCGGCCATGACTCTTCCAGTGGCTTCGAATCCGATAACCGGAATCCGCGTCGAAGACTCCTCCTGCAACAACCAAACACATATTATGGGCAGCAAACTCTACGTTGGAAATCTTTCCTTCAAAACCACAGAAGCCGACCTCAAAAGCCTCTTCGCAGCGGCTGGAACGGTCAGCGAAGCAGCACTCGTGACCGATCGCGAGACCGGCAATTCACGCGGATTCGCGTTCGTCACCATGTCCTCCGATGCGGAAGCCCAAGCGGCTATCTCGCAATTCAGCGGTAAGGAAGTGGACGGTCGCAGTCTCACAGTCAACGAAGCACGTCCCCGCGAAGAAGGCGGCGGCGGTGGCCGCAGATTCGGCGGCGGTGGTGGCGGTGGAAACCGCGGCGGTGGCGGCGGTGGTCGCGACGGCGGCCGTGGCCGATACTAAATCATCTCAAACTAAACTTTAAAGAAAGCGCCCCGGTTGTCCAACCGGGGCGTTTTTGTTTTGTGCGGCGGGTGACGCATCGTTATGTCCCGTTCTTTCGACGGAAACGACGAAGCGTTTCCCTCCATCAGTCTTTTCACGGCTCTTCCGTCAGGCAGTCCTGAATATACCCGAGAATCTGGGCCCGACCGTCGCGGGTCTTGGCCGAACTCGTCAGCACATCGGGTGTGCCTTCGCAGACGGTGGCCAGGCTCTCGAGAAACGTGGCGATGTTTTCCTGCAAGGCCTTCGCCTTGAGTTTGTCCGTCTTGGTAAAGATGAGCGAAAATGGCACGGAACGGCCCGCCAGCCAGTGGAGGAATTCGAGATCGATGGCCTGGGGACTGAGCCGGGAGTCAATCAGGACAAAAACCCAGCGGAGATTCGGGCGGCGCTCCAGATAATCCGCGATGGCCTTGCTGAATTCCCGGCGGTCGCGCTGCGAGACCTTGGCGTAGCCATAGCCAGGCAAATCCACCAGATGCCATCCGCCATTGATCAGGAAAAAATTGATCAACTTGGTTTTTCCCGGTGTGGCGGAAACCTTGGCCAGATCTTTCTGGCCGGTGAGCAAATTGATCAACGAGGACTTCCCCACGTTGGAGCGGCCGATAAAGGCGACCTCCAGCAGGTCGGAGTCCGGACAGGATTTCAGATCGGGAGCACTGAGTTCAAAAACGGCGGATTGGATTTTCATAAATTGGGACCGGCCGTGTTTTAGATTGGCCCGCAGGATGCAACCCTTTAGGTTGCTTCCAACCAAACGATACTATGGGCAAAGGCAACAACAGTAAGCGAAAAGAAGTCAAGAAGCCCAAACAGGAGAAGCCCAAGCCCAACCCGAACACCGGCGGCAAGCGTTCCTGAGTTCGCGGTCCGGGCGGTCCGGCGGATGGATTCTCCATGAAGAAAGCGAATCCCGCCAAGGAGGTTTACCAACAGCTTCGCGTCCTTTCGTGCGAACAGCTCTGGTCGGAAGAAGTCCCCGCCTTTGACCAGGCCGATGCCCGGGGGCGAATGGATCGCGTCGGGTTGATCCGCGCCGTCGGGGTGGTCTTTTCCGAATCGGGCACAACGGCGCAGAAGAACCAAGCCCGCCAATGGCTGCGCGCCTTGCTGCACGATCCCGAGGAAAAAATCCGGCGTTATGCCATGACCGCCCTGCCGAAAATCGGCGCGGATGCCGGTGAGGAAAGCGAACTCCTCAGCCTGCTGGAAAAATCCGCCTCGGATCGCGAGAAAGAGTCGCTGTCCCGAACGCTGGAAAAAATCGGCGGCAATGCCACGCTGGACGCAGCTGCGGGTCTGGCCGCCCGGTCCGTCCAGAAAGTGGAGGCCAACGTGGCCCGCCACGAGAATCCGGGTACAGTTCGGCTCGACCGGCCTCTGCAGAACTTCGCGAACCTGCGCATCCATCTGCACTGCCGCGCAGGGCTGGAAGAAATCCTGGAGGACGAACTGCAGGAGCACATGGCGGGCGGGGCGAAGTTTCGTCTGGTCCACCGCCAGCCGGGCCGGCTTGAGATCGCGCCCACCGGCCTGGTCAAGCTGGCCGACGTTTATGCGCTGCGTTGTTTCAGTGCGGTCGGCCTCGTTCTCGGAACCGGAAAAAACAACTTAGAGGAAATCGCGGCATTGATTGCTTCGCCTCAGACCTCGCACATTTTGGAGGCCTTTACCGACGGCCCGATCCGCTACCGGCTGGAGTTTGTTTCCAAGGGCCATCAACGGGCTGCCGTGCGCCGCGTGGCCTCGCGCGTTTATGAACTCCGTCCTGCTTTGTTGAATGATCCGCGCAACGCCCCCTGGCAGATCAATATTATCGAAATTCCGCCAGGGTGCTCCGTGGAATTGACGCCGAGGCTGCGTCCCGATCCGCGCTTCGCCTATCGCCAGGACGACGTCCCCGCCGCCTCGCATCCTCCCCTTGCCGCCGCCATGGCCCGGCTGGCGGGAGGCATGGAAAACGAAACGATTTGGGACCCTTTTTGCGGCTCCGGCTTGGAACTCATTGAACGCACTCTCAGGGGTGGCGTGCAGCGCGTCTTCGGTTCAGACCGGAGCCCGGAGGCCATCGCCATCACGCGGGAGAACTTTGCCGCCGCCGTGAAGAATCCGCCCGAAGCGACCTTCCTCTGCGGCGATTTTCGCAGCCTCGCCGACCTCAAAGACCTTTCGTTGATCATCACCAATCCCCCCATGGGCCGCCGGGTTCCGATTCCCGATCTTCCCGGACTCATCGCTGATCTCTTCGTGGCCGCCGCTTCCGCTCTCCGGCCGGGCGGAAGGCTTGTCTTTGCCAATCCTCTGCCGGTCGAACCCCGGGGGAGTTCCCTCAAGCGCGAGTTCCGGCGCAAAGTCGATCTCGGCGGGTTCCACGTGAATCTGGAAAAATACCTGAAACAGTGACGGCTCCGTGAAAAAGAAAAGCCCGCCTCCGTTTCCAGAAGCGGGCTTTTAGGTATTTGGCACCTG